>PXES01000353.1 GCA_003564655.1 Paracoccaceae bacterium | reverse complement strand
TACGCAAGGCGTGCTCGACGGGGCGCTCGACGGGTTCATGGCGGCGACGCTGGCGCTCGACGTGGCGGGCAAGTCGCGCGCCGAGGCGACGGCGGGCGACTGAAACCGCCCTGTGGACCGCTGCTCGACGGCCCATGCCCCGCTCGCGGGCGCTGCCTGCGCCTGCCGGGCGGGCGAATCATCACGCCGCCCCCCCCCACAGGACCCGTCGCGCAGTCCCCCGCCCCCGGGCCACCGGGGGGCGAGCGCCCGCAAGCGGGGCATGGGCGGGTGGGTGGGCTCCGCTTGCGGGCGCTCTTGCGGCGCGGCCTGCCTTCGGCGCATCCGAAATCCGTTTGTTCAAGGTGCCCCGAAACACCGCTCACTGCCGTCGCAAAGGCTGTCGGCGACCGGCACACCCGCGCAGCCAGAGAGATCACGGATCACGATGCGGGCGGCACTGCGAAGCGCGCGGCGGGCGGTTGCGCGCGATCAGCGCCCGTGCGGGGCCGCGGCAATGAAGCTGGCGGATATCTGCGGCCCCCGCTTGCGCGAGATCGCAGCGCACCCGCCAAGGGACGAGCATCCGGCCTGATCCGCGAACGACCATCCCCAGCCGGATGCAACGATCCAGCCAGTCAACGGCCTCCTCCTGCGCACAAAAGGCCAGCGCGACCCAACCCCCCGGCCGGGTGACGCGGACCAGCTCGTGCAGCCCGGCTGCGGGATCAGCGAGGGTCTCGATCGACCAGACAGCCAGCGCGACATCGACGCTGGCCGTGCGCAGCGGCAGGCTTTCGAGCGTGCCTTGCAGGTGGCGCCCGCCGATGTCGCGGCACCGGGCGAGCATCTGCGGGTCCTTGTCGAGCAGCGTCAGCGCGATTCGGGGGTCCTGCGCGATCAGCCTGCGCGAGATGGCGCCGGGGCCGCATCCCGCATCGAGTACGCGCACCCCGGGGCGCAGCAGCATGACCAGCGCGGCCTCCAGCGCAGCTTCGGCCTCGCCCCCGGCAAGGCGCAGGAACCGCGCATGCAGCCGGGCGTAGCGGGCGGGGGGCGGCGTCTGGCAGGGCGCGGGGCGCGCGCGCCCCGGCGCTGTGGACCGGACGCCCCCTGCGGCAGGGCGCGGGTCACTCCCCCCCCAGAACATCGGACAGCATCGCGGCAAAGGCGGGCCGGGCCGTGGCAACAGCGTCTTCAAGGCGCGGATGCGGGTCGAGCGTGGTCATGAACGCCATGTCGAGCATCGACAGCATCGATTGCCCGTCCTCCTCGTAGAACGCCAGGTGCCCGCAGGGCATCATCGCCATGGTGTGCATTCCGGCGGCCACGATATCCGGGCCGATCGCGGGGTAGCATATCTTCAGGGCCGTCACGCTGCCTCCGGCAAGCCTGAACTTGGCCAGGAAAAGCCAGTCATCCTCGGCTTCGGTGTGCAGGCGGACCTGCGCGGCAGCGGCCTCTGGCGGCTGGTCGAGTTCATGGAGGATGAACAACTCGCCCGGCCCCTCTGCGGCGGCGGGGCCGGTCAGCAGCATGGCCATGGCGGCAAGAAAGGGTGTGGATGAAATCTTCATTCTGTCGGCTCCTGTCTGCGGGTGAGGGTTACGGCATGTCTGATCCTGCCCTGGTCCCGCCCCGAGCCTGCCCGCTGCGTGCCCGCCATGCTTGGGGACGCGTTGGGGAGCGCCTGATCTTTCCCTGCAGGCGCCACAGATGCGGGGCCATCGCGCATGCGGGCAGCGAGAGTCTGTTGGGCTGGTTGGCAAGGCAGCCGCAGGCCAGGGCCCGACGGCGTCCCCACATTTCCCCCAGGTCGCGATCAAGCTTGGCGGCCCGCGCCCGACTATCCTTCCAGCCTCCCGACACTGTTCAGGCAAGGAGGCGCGCCATGGCACAACCACAGATCGACCTGCCCCCCAACGCGGAGGATTCGGAATTCGTCGAGTTCTGGAACGAGGTGCTGGGGCCGAAATTCAACCGCTTCCGCCACATCCTGACGGGCGGGCTGACCTATCACAGCGAGGCCGTGTTCCCCAAGCTACCCTTGCGCGAAGGCGATCACGTCGTCGATGTCGGCTGCGGCTGGGGCGATACGGCGATGAAGCTTGCGCGCATCGTCGGACCCGAAGGCTCGGTCACCGGGATCGACTGCTGCGACATGTTTCTGGACATCGCCCGGCAGGAACTCGCCGAGACCGACCTGAAAAACGTCACATTCCTGCGCGGCGATGCCGAGGTCGCGCTGCCCGAGGGCGCCTTCGACTTCGCCTTCGCCCGCTTCGGCACGATGTTCTTCGCCAACCCCGTGGCTGGGCTGCGAAACATGCGCCGCGCGCTGCGCCCCGGCGGGCGGATGGTCCATCTCGTCTGGCGCGACCGGGCCGACAACCCCTGGCTGTCGATGGCCAAGGATGTGGTGCTGCGGTTCCTGCCGCCGCCGGGCGACGATGCGCGCACCTGCGGTCCCGGCCCGTTCTCGATGGCGGATGAGGCGACCACGCGCAAGATGATGGAGATCGCGGGCTACGAGGACATCCGTTTCGAGCGCATCGACGCGCCGGTGCTGGTGGGCCGCAACATCCAGGACGCCATCGATTTTCAACTCTCCATCGGCCCGGCGGGCGAAGTGTTCCGCGAAGCCGACGCCGAGGCCGAGGCCAAGCGCCCACAGATCGAGGAAGCGCTGACTGACGCCATCAACCGCCAGCGCCGCGAGGCCGACGGGATCGTCATGGCCAGCTCGTCCTGGATGATTTCGGCCCGGAACCCGGCGGATTGAGCGTCAAAAACCGAGTTTTCTTCAGGAAAACTCGCATGCGGAGCGAAAATCTGCTACGATTT
>PXES01000372.1 GCA_003564655.1 Paracoccaceae bacterium | reverse complement strand
GTGACCCGAGCGGGGCTTGTTGACTTTTCGATCGGCAATTTCCTCAAAGCCTACCTGCACGGCGGAGTAGCCGTCCTTCTTTTCAGTTTTAATTTGTGTCACAACCACAGGGCCCGCCTGTATGGCGGTAACGGATATAAGCTGATCGCCCTCTCCGAAAACCTGGGTCATGCCAATTTTTTTTCCTAGTAACGCCTTCATCTGACACCTCGCGTTCTAGAGACTACCTGCCGGCAGGCAGGGAAACTAGCAACTGATTCTCGTCCTACAATTTAATCTCTATGTCAACCCCCGCCGGAAGATCCAAACGCATAAGCGAATCGACCGTCTTGGGCGTGGGCTCCAGTATGTCAATCAGGCGTTTGTGAGTCCGCATTTCAAAATGCTCACGGGAATCTTTGTTAACATGCGGCGACCGAATCACCGTGTAGAGACTGCGTTCCGTTGGCAACGGAATCGGTCCCGCGATCTTCGCGCCGGTGCGATGAGCCGTATCGACTATCTTCTTCGCTGATTGGTCGATAATCTCATGGTCGTACGCTTTTAGCCTGATTCTTATTTTCTGCGCCGTCATTCCGCCTCCGTTTCGACCCTTAAGGTCAGCCGGCGTTAAGCCCGCTTAAAACTACTTGATAATGTTAGTTATCCGGCCGGCGCCCACGGTCCTTCCGCCCTCGCGTATGGCGAAGCGCAAGCCTTCTTCCATGGCGATGGGGGTGATGAGCTGGACTTCAAGCTCGGTGTTGTCCCCGGGCATGACCATCTCAACGCCTTCCGGCAGCTCTATTACCCCGGTCACATCGGTCGTTCTGAAGTAGAACTGCGG
Source organism: Paracoccaceae bacterium (assembly GCA_003564655.1). Classification (GTDB taxonomy): domain Bacteria; phylum Pseudomonadota; class Alphaproteobacteria; order Rhodobacterales; family Rhodobacteraceae; genus Roseinatronobacter. The sequence goes on along the minus strand of PXES01000372.1, from coordinate 2,001 downwards.
CCGGTAGCCGTTAAAGAAGGGGGTGTGTCGGCCGCCCTCTTCTTTGGTGAGGATGTAGACCTGGGCTTTAAAGTTGGTGTGCGGGGTTATCGAGCCGGGCTCGGCCAAGACCTGGCCCCTCTCGACTTCCTGCCGGGTTATACCCCGCAGCAGAACCCCGACGTTGTCGCCCGCCTGGGCATCGTCCAGGAGCTTCCTGAACATCTCAAGGCCGGTGACGACTGTTTTGTCGATCTCGTCCTTCATGCCGATGATTTCGACGTTGGCGCCGACGTTTATTTTGCCCCGCTCCACCCGGCCGGTTGTCACCGTTCCGCGGCCGGTGATGGTGAAAACGTCTTCGACCGGCATGAGGAAGGGCTTTTCTGTGTCCCTTTCCGGGGTGGGGATGTAGGTGTCGATTGCTTCCATGAGCTTGAGGATGTTCGCCTCCTCCTGCTCGTCTCCCTCGAGAGCCTTAAGGGCGCTCCCCGTTACGACCGGGGTGTCGTCCCCTGGGAACTCGTACTCGTTTAAGAGGTCGCGCACCTCCATCTCGACAAGTTCCAGGAGCTCCGGGTCGTCGACCATGTCGGACTTGTTCAAAAAGACGACTATGTAGGGGACTCCCACCTGCCTGGCCAAGAGGATGTGCTCCCTTGTCTGAGGCATCGGCCCGTCGGCCGCCGAAACCACGAGAACGGCCCCGTCCATCTGGGCGGCGCCGGTAATCATGTTTTTGACGTAGTCGGCGTGTCCCGGGCAGTCGACGTGGGCGTAGTGGCGGTTCTCCGTCTCGTACTCCACGTGGGCAATAGCTATGGTTATGCCCCGTTCTCTTTCCTCCGGGGCGTTGTCGATGGATTCGAAGGTGCGCTCTTCCACCTCGTAGCCCTTGGCGTGAAGTATTTTGGTGATCGCCGCGGTAAGCGTCGTCTTCCCGTGGTCCACGTGCCCTATCGTTCCGATGTTCATGTGGGGCTTTAGTCTTTCAAACTTCTTCTTGGCCATTTTCTCCTCCTATCGTTCACGAACTTCTAATGTTTTATATTAAATCGAGTGCCAAACTCAAGAGCCCGCGGCGATTTCCCAATCGCCCCGCACTCTGCTGATTATCTCCTGCTCGATACTCGTCGGCGTTTCCTCATAACCTTTGAACTGAGCGGTGTATGTGGCTCGACCCTGTGTTTTTGAACGTAAGTCAGTAGCGTAACCGAACATTTCGCCCAGCGGAACCTCCGCGCGAACCACTTGAATGTTATCGCGGGGCTCCATGCCCAAAATATGTCCGCGGCGAGCGTTCAAGTCGCCGATAACATCTCCCGTGTATTCTTCGGGGACTACGACTTCCACACTCATAAGCGGCTCGAGCAAGGCCGGGTTTCCCCTTTTGACAGCGTCTCTTAAAGCCATAGACGCCGCTATTTTAAATGCCAGTTCCGAGGAGTCAACGGCATGGAACGAACCATCATAAACCGCCACTCTGATATCCACCAAAGGATAGCCGGCCAAAACCCCCGAAGCCATCGCCTCTTGAGCGCCCTTGTCGATAGCCGAGATAAATTCCTTGGGAATCTTGCCGCCGACTATTTTATCTTCAAACTCGTATCCCGAACCGGAAGGCAAGGGCTCAACCTTCAGAACCACGTGTCCGTACTGCCCACGGCCTCCGGTTTGCCGGATATAACGCCCTTCGGTTTTCGGCACAAGCTCTCTTATTGTTTCGCGATAAGAAACCTGCGGACGTCCGACATTGGCCTGAACCTTGAACTCCCGGAGTAGCCTGTCAACTATTACCTCCAAATGAAGTTCACCCATACCGGATATGATCGTTTGTCCGGTTTCCTCGTCGGTGCGAACCCTAAATGTCGGATCTTCATCGGCCAGCCTGGCCAAAGAAGACGCCAGTTTTTCCTGATCCGCCTTGGTTTTAGGTTCTATGGCAACCGATATGACCGGCTCGGGGAAAAGCATCTTCTCAAGGAGCACGGGATGAGTCGGATCACAGAGCGTATCTCCTGT
>PXES01000362.1 GCA_003564655.1 Paracoccaceae bacterium | reverse complement strand
CGGGAGGCTTGATCAGCAGTTCCTGCGCGAAGTATCCCGTTACCTAAGCGACCTCCGGCTGATCCATAACATCTTCAACGAGTACGCGATCTATGTCGCCAACCTAGAGACCGATGGCGAAAACGTTCTCGACGCCACGAAGCTTCTAGCCGTGCTGATCTATAAGAATGTTTACCCTAGGGATTTCGAACAGCTGCACCGCGGCGAAGGGCATCTCGCCGGAATTTTTGCTCGTAAAGAAGAACTTATCGCAATGCGCGAACGGAGCTTCCGATCCGAGATCACCCAACTCGAACGGGATATCGAATTGGCAGAACAGGAGGTCGCAAGGGATCTGCGCGAACTCAGAAGAATCTACGCGATGGCCCTTATCGAGACGCTGCCCGCCAATGCGACTGGCGTGGGCCGAACGGCACAGGAGCACATTGCGCTGCAAAATTTATCTGAGCGCGAAGATATCGAGCAATTCATCACGGCTTCAAACCTATACTACAATTCTCCCAATGTTGGTCGGCGTCAGCACGATAATGCAGCCCTCCAAAAGAGTTTTGCCTCCGGAGAAAGTTATACGGAACGGGTACGAAGCGTCGAGCACAAGGCGGACGCACATAAGAAGGCTTTGCATCGGAGGATCGCCCATCTAAGAGGGGAGATCAAAGCCATCCGCACTAGCAAATTTAACATACTACTTCGATCCAGTACGAAAGAAGTCGAAGGCATCCTCCAAAGCCTCGGCGACGGTGGTCAACTGGCCCGGTTCCTGCTCTTGGAAGGGTACCTCGATGATAGTTACTACCAGTACACCTCCTTGTTCCACTCCGGGCGGCTTTCACCTAACGACAACAAGTTCCTGATTCAAATCAGGGCTTTTCACACGCCTGAACCCCTTTTCCCGATCGACAACCCTAGTGAAGTAATCGCCGGAATGAGGGAAGACGATTTTGGCGTCGATTATGCGCTTAACGTCCGGCTCATCGATACGCTTCTAGAAGACGAAAAGCATAGGGAGCGGCTGGGGAGGGTCTTCGCATACCTTTCGAATGAATTTCCGAACCAGCAGGAGTTCTTCGAAGCCTACTATTCTACAGCATCGCATGTTGGCGAGTTTTTGGGGCAGCTCGTTGACGCTTGGCGTGGTTTTGTGCCCGCAGCAATCGAGGGGTCTTCCGCAGCCTTACATATCGCGCGCCTTATCGAACACCTTCCGCCGCACATGCTGGCTCGCGAGCGCGAAGATCACCCCGAGCTGCGGACGTTCGCGTCCAACAATTTGTCGGCTATTCTCAACCTCATCGAAGGGGTGGAGCCCGTCAAGCTTGAGGAGTTGCGGGTCGAGACGAAGGATCTTGCCGCCATCGATGGATATCCAAACATAGCGCGCAAGCTCTATGAGTTAGGTCATTACAGCCTGAACAATGCCAACTTCGACTACATCTTCGCCTCAATCCTCGGCGAGGAAGCCGGCCCCGCCTTACGTAGGCGGCATTACTCAGCGGTTCGAAATTCTGGCGCTGAACCTCTCATCGACCGGGTGGAAAATGATTTCGAAGCGTATTTTCTGGATGTTCTGGTAGATATGGCCGATAACGATCAGGAGGATATTGACACGATTCTGGCTGTGATGTCCCATGAAACGCTTGACGCCGCAGAGGTAGAAACCTTCGTCCTGCGCCAGACGAAACGTTTGCCGACACTCAAAAAAGTGCCCGAGCGTTATCAGGCCATGGTGTTCCGCAGCACTCGTATCGTTCCGACTTGGTCTAATTGTCTTGATTTCATTCGATCAGAGGCTTTCGAGCACGCCGCTCTTATCGCTTTCCTTGCTGATAACGATGTCCGCGCATGCCTTCTAAAAGCGCCGCTTCTGGACGTTAAGGAAGCGTTACCTCTTCGTCAGTTTTTGATCAATGCGGAGGACCTCGAGGATGAGGTATATCGGACATATGTCAAGGCGCTACCTAATGAATTCAAGAAGTTCCCCGAAGCTATAAGTGCCGAGAAGCGCCAGATACTCATTGATGAGCGGCGTGTAACGTTCGATGCTCAGAATCTGTCTGCACTCAATGGCGAGGTCGATCTTCAGACGATATTCGTCGCCCGGAACATCTCCTCCTATATTAGTGACCCCAGCTCTTTCTCGGTCGACGACAACTTCCGCGAGCGCTTGCTTGCCACCGACATCTCTGACGACGAGAAGCGAGAGATCATCGATTTGATGGACTTGAGCGCTCTCTCCAGCCTTCCCGATCGTGCCGGTATCATCGGGCCAATCTTGTTACGGACAAATGTCGCGCTGCCTTCACTCTCGCCTGATGCCGTCATGGCAATTGTCGTGAACTCAAAGCCCGTAGGCACACAGATCCGGCTGCTAAATCTCCTTCACGAAAAGCTCGATAAGAACGAGGTTCGCAAGGTCTTGGGGCAGTTGCCGGATCCATACTCAAAAATACAGACAGGATATACAAGCCCGACGCTAAAGAGGACGAATGAAAATAGCGAACTCGTCAGGTGGTTGGATGAGCGCGATATTATCTCTTCGGTAGGAACGCCGTTCTGGTCGAACGATATCAAAGTGAATCTGTATCGGTCCTAAGGTGATGATTAAAGACCTTTGAAAATGCTGCGCCAAGTGGTGACTGTCCGCCTCGAGAAAGAAACGCTGTAGCGTTGGGGGGCTTCCGAACGGCGGCTCGGGGCCGGGCATGTCAAGAACTGCGACGACGACGTGCAGCTTTGCAAACTACGCTCTCTGCCAACAGCCGCCGGTCAGATCGGCGCATGCTGCCGCTGCGGCGAATGACCGCTTCCAAGAACAGCCCGAACCCGGCGGG
>PXES01000309.1 GCA_003564655.1 Paracoccaceae bacterium | reverse complement strand
GCCGGCGGGATCCAGGGCGATGCCTCGGCGGCCTTTGTCACCCTCACCCGGGGCGGGCGCAGCGCAAAGGTGGCCTATCGCGCGATCACCAACAATCCGTCCGAGAACATCTTCGTCGCCCCCGGCGATGTGCTTGAGGTCACGGATGAGGAACGGTCCTTCTTCGCCTTTGGCGCGACCGGGCTGGTCGGCAATTTCGATTTCGGGGCCGAAACCGTGACCCTCAACGAGGCCGTGGCCCGCGTGGCGAGCCTGCAGGAAGGTCAGGCCGATCCGCGCAAGGTGCTGATCTACCGCAGCGAAAAGCGCCATTCGCTTGAACGTCTGGGCGTCGATCTGAGCAATGTCGTGGGCCATGACGTGCCGACGATCTATGCGGTCAACTACCGCGCGCCCGATGTCTTCTTCATGGCGAATGAATTCCAGATGCGCGATGGCGATGTGATCTTCGTCACCAATGCGCCGCTCACCGAACTGAGCCGCTTCTTCGTCGGCGCGCGCACGATCACCCGCGATCCGCGCATCATCGCCGACGATATCCAGCGCTTCTGAGCACGCGCGCTGGCCCCGTCAGTGTACGGCCCCGTCCCGGGACAGGGCGGGGCCGTTGACGGTGCAGGCGCGGCGGGGGCAAGCGGGGGGGCAAGGGCGCGCGCTCAGTCGGAAATATCCAGCACCGGCAGCTCGATCCTGATCTCGGAGCGCTGGTTGAACGGATCGCCATCGGTGGCGATATACCAGCCCATCCCCGCCCCGAGCACGACCAGCACCCCCACGACAAAGCCGAGCACGGCATTGCGGGTTCCAAACATTGACATCTCTCCTGTCCTTGTGAGTTTTCGCCTACGCAACGCAAGGCCCCCAAGGCGCGTCCCATCGTGCAGGGCGTGCGCTTACCCCTGGCGCGTCCGGTCCCATATGTTCCGGGCCGCGCGCGCAAGCCGGCGCGCGATCGCCACGCCATAGCGCAGCGGGCGCGCGCCGCGAGAGGCGGTCAGATCGTCATACGAGGGGCGGAACCTGCGCAGGCGCAGCCAGGCCCGGCGCGCGCGCGACACCGGCATCGGCTGCCAGTCGAAGCCTATGACATGCAGGCGCTGGGTCTTGCGCATCGCATGCTCGAGCGCCCTGTCGCCGGCAAGCCCCGTGACACAGGCCGACAGCAGATCGCCCCCGGGCGTGCGGCCGTCGAGATCCGACGGGTGGCGTGCCGCCGCGGCGAGGGCGTGCAGATCCAACGCAGCCGCGACCGTGCTCTCGAGGCCAAGCCTGCGCGCGCAGGCCATCACCGCCGCACGGTCGAATTCGGGATGGTTGCACATCGCATCGAGATCGGCCAGCCAGTGCAGCTTGCTCCACATGTGGCGAGTGTGGTGGTAGCAGATGAAGACGAAATGCTCCGCGTCGCACAGCACCCTGATGCCGTGACGTTCCAGGGGCACCTCGCGGGCAGTGCGCAGCAGCATGCCAGTGTCGAAAAGCGCCGTGTGCTCGTCGATTTCGGCGTGCAGGTCCACCACCAGATCCTGCGGTGTCAGGACATGCACGACGGGAGTCGCGAACAGGAACTCGGCCAGCACGAGATCGCTGTCGGCGTCCAGAAAGCCGGCGCCGGGGTCCTCATGCCGGAAGATCCTGCACCCCTGCGCGCACAGATGGCGCAGGAACCGGACCTGCTGGCCGGGCGCCACCAGGATATCGACATCGCGGTAGAAGCGCTGCATCGGGTCGGGGTAGAAGCGCGCGGCCAGTGCCGGGCCCTTGAGATAGGCATATGCCACCCCTGAGGGCTGCACGCAGTCGCGGTGGAACCCGTCAAAGGCCGCCTGCCGGCGCACGCTGGCGACCGCCGTGTCGAACGAGCGCGCGCGCATGCTGTCCAGCACCGCGTCCGGGGGCGGCGTGTCGCGCAGCCCGGAGAGGTTTGCATAGACCATCGGCAGGACGAATTTTTGATGCGCCGTGTCGATGAAGGCGGGCCATTGCGCAACCTGCGCCACCAGGTCCGAGGCCAGCGCCTGTTGCGCATCCGACAGGGACGGGCGCGCGGCGAGCAGCAAAAGCCGCGCTTCTGCGGGGGACAGGATGGGCCGGGTGGTCAAACCGTCTGGCGCGGTCATGAAAAACGGACCTCGTAATGGTTGGGCGGTCGGGCAGGTGCGACGGCAATAGATCCTGAATTCAACAAGAAAGGCTTACCCGCGCCCGGAGTGCGGTGCAAATTCAAAAGGGGGGGCAGGTGCGCCTGCCCCTTCTTGTGCCGCGGCCTCCGGCCCGCGCGCGTGCCGCCGCCCTAGACTCCGGCGGCGTGGCCGTCCTTGCGGGGGTCCGAGCTTGCGGCATAACCGCCCGTGTCGAGCTTTTCGATCAGTTGCGCGCCGCCGAAGCCGAAGGCGCTGTCGGGCGGCTCGACGGTGATCTTGTGGCCGAGATCGGCGAGTTTCTCGCGCGCGGGCGCGGGCATGCTGGCCTCGCAGGCGACTTCGGCGCCGTCGATGAAGCGCCAGCGCGGCGCGTCGATCGCGGTCTGCACATCCTGGCCCCAGGCGTTCGTGCGCATGACCATCTGCACATGGCCCTGCGCCTGCATCGGCCCGCCCATCACGCCGAAGCTCATCTTCGGGGCGGTGCCCTGCATCAAAAAGCCGGGGATGATCGTGTGGAAGGGGCGCTTGCCTGGGGCCACCTCATTGGGGTGGCCGGGGGCGAGCGTGAAGCCCGCGCCGCGGTTCTGCAGGCTGATGCCGGTGCCTGGCACCACCACGCCCGAGCCGAAGCCCGAATAGTTCGACTGGATGAAGGACACCATCATGCCCGACGCATCGGCCACGGTCAGATAGACCGTGCCGCCCGCTTTCGGCGCACCGGG
>PXES01000336.1 GCA_003564655.1 Paracoccaceae bacterium | reverse complement strand
TAATGGAATGGGCGAGCTGAATCTGCCCCTCATCATTATGCAGCAGGTAACTCATAGAGCCGTGGAGCACACCCGGGGTTCCAATCGTGAGTGTGGCTGCGGTTTGATCGGTTTCGGCCCCCAGCCCGGCCGCTTCAATCCCGATCATTTTCACATTTTCGTCCTCAATAAACGGGTAGAAAAAACCGATGGCATTGCTCCCGCCCCCTACACAGGCAACCAGGTAGTCGGGAAGTTTTCCTTCTGACTGCCGAATCTGATTTTTAGTTTCCTCCCCGATCACGAGGTGAAAATTCCTGGTCATCATCGGGTATGGGTGGGGTCCCACCACAGAACCGATAATATAGAACGTATTTTCCACATTGGTTACCCAATCGCGGATGGCCTCGTTGGTGGCATCCTTCAGGGTTTGTGAACCACTGGTTACCGATCGCACTTCAGCACCCATCAGACGCATGCGGTCTACATTCAGTTTCTGGCGTTCCATATCCTCGGCGCCCATGTATACCACACAATCAAAACCAAATTTTGCACAGGCCGTAGCTGTGGCCACACCGTGCTGACCGGCTCCGGTTTCGGCAATAATTCGTGTTTTTCCCATTTTTTTGGCAAGTAACAGCTGCCCGATGGCATTGTTAATTTTATGAGCCCCGGTATGGCAGAGATCCTCCCGTTTAAAGTAAATTTTCCCGCGGGCGTAAAAATCGGTTAAACGGTTGGCATACGTTAATTTGGTAGGACGGCCCACATATTCCTGCAAAAGGTCGTGATACTCTTTCTGAAATAGGGGATCGTTCTGGCATTCTTCGTAAGCTTCCTCAAGTTCGGCCAAAGCTGGAATTAAAATTTCCGGTACAAATTTACCGCCGTATTTTCCGAAATATCCCTGTTTTGTTGGTGCTGTGTATTTCATTTTATTTGTTTCTGAGTTAGTGAGTTAGTGAGTTGGTGAGTTTATGAGTTGATTAGTCTGTGAGTTTATGAGTGAAAACTCAAAAATTCTCAGACTCAATAACTCATCACCTACTCCCTCATTTTTTTCTTCAAGTATTTTTTATACGAAGTAATCATTTTCGACAATTCGGTAACAATTGCCCGGTTTTCTTCATCAATATTTTCTGTGATATAACCTCTTCGCCTCGCTTTTGTACTGCAAACTACGCATTCATGTGCACTATCCCAGGCTATTTGTAAGTATCGATTGAAATTTGCATGTGAACCAGCTGAGCCTTCAGCAATATTTAAAGCAATAGAATCAGCAGCTCTGATAAATTGAGATACTAACCTATACGTTTCCTCTTTGGGAAAAGAACGGATTTGATCATTTACAACATCAGCAAAATCTAAAGCTTTTTGATACATCTGCAATTCTTCAAATTTAAAATGGTATTGGCTTTTCATAGGTTTTGAGTTGATGAGTTCTGAGTTACCTGATATAATAGGCACTAAACTAACGAACTCAGAACTCCTAAACTCACAGACTCACCAACTCAATCCCCTCATAACGTCAAAAAACTCCTCTATTTTATCAAAATCCTTTATTCCGGGAGCGCGTTCCAGTCCGCTTGAAATATCAACGGCTGTTGGGTTTGCAATTCGAATGGCTTCTTTAATATTTGATGCATTCAAGCCTCCGGCAACAAAAAATGGTGTAGCCATGTTCTGTTTGTTCAGTAACTTCCAGTCGAACACCTGCCCTGTTCCACCCCAGGCATCATCGGTTTTGGTGTCGAACAAAAAATATTCAACAATTCCTTCGTATTGTTCTATGGTTTCGAGTAAATCATCACTTTTAGTATCATCAGCAATATGGATGGCCTTTATCACCGGTTTTTCAACCAGCTCGCAATATTCTGGGGATTCGTTGCCATGCAGCTGAACCAGGTCAATTCCGGTTTGCCGGGCAATGGAGTTCACATCATCCAGCGGCTGATTGACAAACACTCCCACTTTTTCCGGGCCTTCGATCCAATTGATAATGGCCCCTGCCTTCGCCGGTTCAATATATCGTGGGCTTCCATCATAAAATATAAATCCAAGAAAATCAGCCAGTGCACCTGATGCAAACCGGGCATCCTCAAGTGTGGTAAGGCCGCAAATTTTTACTTTTGTACGATTTTCTGGTTCGGCAAACATTTGATTAAAATATGGTTGTTTGATTTACATTTTTATGATGGCAATATATTAAATGTCCCCTCTGGAGAAGGAACTTCTTAGAGTGAACCTTCAAGCGCTAAACAAAAAACCCTCTCAAGAAGGGACTTCTATTCTAACAAATTATTTACATCCGCTAAAAATTGCTTTAACGCCCTCCCAATATCCGGCTGGCGCATGAAATGTTCTCCAATCAGGGCTGAATGAATACCGTTGTCATAAAGTATTTTAAGGTCTTCCGGCTGATGGAGGCCACTTTCTGAAACTTTGATCACATACTCAGGTGCCTGGGTCAAAATATCAACACCGCGGTGTAAGTCTACCTCAAACGTAGAAAGATTTCGGTTATTAACTCCCACAATTTCAACCTCGTTCCAGTTCAACCCGGCCAATTCCTCTTCGTGGTAGCACTCTGTCAGCGCATCAATCCCAAACTCGTTTGCGGCAGCCAATAACTCCGAAAGCTGATTTCCTTCATACATCGTAACAATTAAAAGTACCGCATCGGCACCATAGGCCTTCGCCTCTTTTACCTGGTACGGATCAATCACAAAATCTTTGCGCAGCAATGGAATAGTGCTAATTTTCGATATCTTTTCAAGAAAGTTCAAGGATCCCTGGAAAAACGGTTCGTCCGTCAGCACAGAGATCGCAGACGCTCCATTTTCGATATATTGATAAGCGATTTGAACGGGATTAAAATCTTCCCTGATCACCCCTTTCGATGG
>PXES01000204.1 GCA_003564655.1 Paracoccaceae bacterium | reverse complement strand
GCGTCGCCGGCGGTGATCTGCGGATCGCCCTCCTGCCAGGCGCGGGCGAATTCCAGCCGCCCCGCCGCCCCGGCCGGCGCCTCGATGCTGAAGGCGCCGGTGGCATCGCTTAACGTGGTGCCATGCGTGACTTGATCGCCCTCGAAGGTGACGGTCACCGCAGCCAGGGGCGCGCCGGACGGGTCGGTGATCTGCCCGCCGAGGCGGTGTTCGGTGTCGCCGGGCGCGACATCGCCCAGTTCGATCAGGTGAAAGGCGGCGGTGTTGCCCTTGAATCCCTCGGCCTGCAGAAGGTAGCTGCCCGCCTCGGTGCCGTCGGTGATCCACAACGCGGTTTCCATCGCCCCTTCATGTGCCGCGGTGAATACTGCCCGCCCGTCGCTCAGCGGTGTCAGGTCCCGCGGTGAGCCGCCTTGCGCGCCGGGCACCGTATCGACCAGCAGGCGGGTGCCGGCCTCGGTGCCATCACTCACCCACAGTTCGCGCCCGTGGATGCCGTCGTCGGCGACAAACACCACGCGCTCGCCCGCCAGGGTGACGAAACTGTTGGGAAAGCTGTCCGCCCCGCCTTCGTTGATGTCCTTCAGCAACCGTTTGCCGGCCTCGGTGCCATCGGTGATCCACAACTCGCGCCCATGCGTGCCGTCATCGGCCGAGAACAGCACGCGCCCGTCGATCTGGCCGTCGATGGTGTTGCGAAAGGTGAAGATCGGATTCGATGAACCAGGGCCGGGGTTGATGTCCTTGACCAGCGCGGTGCCGGCTTCGGTGCCGTCGGTCACCCAGAGTTCGGACCCATGCGTGCCGTCCACCGCAGGGAACAGCACGCGGCCGTCCGGCAGCCTCCCGAATTCTCCCATCGTGATATGGGTGGAGATGCTGCCTGGACCGGGGTTGATGTCCCGGACCAGCACGGTGCCGTCGCTGGTGCCGTCGGTGATCCAGAGTTCACGCCCGATCGTGCCGTTATCTGCTACAAACAGCACGCGGCCATCACCCATCGGCAGAAGGGAATTCGGCGCCCCCCAGTTGGGGCCCGGGTTGATGTCCCGCAGCATGAATGTGCCATTGGTCGTGCCATCGCTGACCCAGAGTTCGTTGCCATGCGTGCCGTCATTTGCAGTAAAGACGATCCGGCTTTCATCAAGAACGGCGAACAGGAAGGATGCGCCGCCTTCGCGGCCCGGGTAGATGTCCCTGACCAGCTGCGTGCCGTCCTCGGTGCCGTCGGTCACCCACAGCTCGCGCCCATGCGGTTCGTCGATGGCACGGAAGACCACGCGGCCGTCGCCCAGCGGGTTGAAGTCCATGGGGCCGCCATGGGCGGGGCCCGGGTTGATGTCGCGCACCATCACGGTGCCGGCCTCGGTTCCGTCGGTCACCCAAAGCTCGAACCCGTGGGTGCCGTCGTTGGCGTGGAACAGGACGCGGCCATCGTCCATGGCGGTCAGGTGAAAGGGATCGCTGCTGGCGTCGCCGGGATTGATGTCCTTCACCATGAAGGTGCCGCGGGCGGTGCCGTCGCTGACCCACAATTCGCGCCCGTGTTCGTCATCGGTGGCGGCAAAGACCGCGCGACCGTCGCCCAGAAGCGTGAAGCCTAAGGGGCGACTGTTCGCCGCGCCCGGGTTGATGTCCATCAAGAGGGCGGTGCCCTCGGTGGTTCCGTCCGACGCCCAGAGTTCGATCCCATGCTCATCGGTCCGGCCGGCAAAAAGCAGACTGGCCATGTCCTTCCCCCCAAAAACGCACTGCCGGCCTCGGGTGATCAGGGATGCAGGATCCGGATCTTCTTTCTAGATTGGAAAAGATGAGAGCATGAGGCGTGACCCCTGTCAACGTTCAACGCGCTACGCCGTTGCTGACCGCGGTCGGACAGGTTTTTCGCGGTGTTGCCGCCGGGACGGGATGGTATATGGCAGGCCGAGACAGTTTTTTCGGCTCAAGCGGGGCGGACTTGCGCTGCCTGGAGCCAATCAGACACACGCAGGCCGCTCGATGCGGCGGCCGGGACAGGACCACGGGGAAGGCAACGATGCTGAAGCTGCGCATTCTGACAGGGCTCATCATGGGCACCATCCTGTCGGTGCTGATTTCGGGGTCGATCACCCTGCTGAACACCGGCCTCGACGCGGGCTTTCCGCTGCGCTGGCTTAAGGCCTGGGCGCTGGCCTGGGCGATGGCGGTGCCGCTGGCCATCCTGCTGGGCCCGCTGGCCCGCCGCTGGGCCGAAAGGCTGGGTGGGTAGTCCCCCGCCGGCGCTTCGTGGCGTGGCGTCATGGTTTGAGCCGGGGTAGATCGCCTCCATGCTGGCCGCCATGGACGCGTTCTTCAAGGCGCCTAACTGAGCGGGCGGGTATTCCCCCCTTTCATCGGCGGGCGCTGGCAAGCGCCGGGCAGTAGCAGAGCCATCTGCCGGTGCATCGGGCCTCCAGCGCGCGTTTCGCGCATATCGTCAGTGCCGAGCCACCCGACGTGACCCGCGCGCTGATCGATCTGGCGCAGGCCGGGGCGATGGGCGCGGTGCTGGCGGCACCGAAGACGGTCGAGTTGGCTGATATCTGCATCACCTCGGGCGCGGCGCTGACCGGCGTTCCGATCCCGGTCGAAGCCTTCTGCCTGCCCTGGATGAAGGGCGTGGGCGTGATCTTCGAACGTGCCGAGGGAAGAAATGCGCGCGCCGCTGGCGAATTCTGCCGGACATGGGCCAGCACGCCCATGCCGGCACCTGTCGGCGCTGCAGTGACGTGCTGGGCCGAGGCGGGAGCGTGCTTCAGGCGTGCTCCTGCATCGAACCCAGCAGGATCGCATTGACGCCGAAATCCATGTCGCCGCCCAGCGCGGCGACGGCGATGCCGGTCTCGTAGTTTACGCTGCCTGGCCCGATGCCGGACAGATCGGCCCCGGCATCGAGGAACACCCAGCCCGGCTGGTGTTCGGCCGGCAGCCCCACGGCGGTGCGCAGCACCTCCAGCGCGTCGCCGGCGGTGACCGTGCCATCCCTGTCGATATCGGCGGCGACGTAGTGATGCGCGCTGGCCGGGCCCCAGCTGGGGTGCAGCCCTACCGCCAGGCGCAGCACGTCAAGCGCGTCGGCGGCGGTGATCTGCGGATCGCCCTCCTGCCAGGCGCGTGCGAATTCCAGCCGCCCTTCAGCCCCGCCCGGCGCCTCGATGCTGAAGGCGCCGGCGGCATCGGTCATGATCGGGCCGTGGGTGACATCGTCGATGACGAAGCTGACCTCGACAAAGGCCAGCGGGGCGCCGGACTGGCCGGTGATCTGGCCGGCGACGGTGACTGGCGGCAGGGGGCCCAGTTCGATCAGGTGAAAGCCCAGGCCATCGGAAACCGTGCCGGCCTCGTGCAGCTGGAAAGTGCCGTCCTCGGTGCCGTCCGTGATCCACAGGTGACGCCCCGGATCGGTGCCAAGCGCGTTGAACAGCACGCGCCCGTCCTCCAGCGGTGTCAGGTCCAGCGGTCTGCTGGAGCCCTCGCCGGGCACGATGTCAGCCAGCATCCGGGTGCCGTCCCGCAGACCGTCGGTCACCCAGAGTTCCTCGCCATGGGTGCCGTCGGTCGCCGTGAAGATCGCCAGCCCGTCAGGCAGGCCGGTCAGCCGGCTGACCCCGGAAGACGCCGGGCCCGGGTTGATGTCCCTGACCATCGCCGTGCCGGGGGCGCTGCCATCGGTTATCCACAACTCCCGCCCATGCGTTCCGTCATCGGCCGCAAACAGCACGCGCCCGTCGATCCGCGCGTCGGTCGTGCCGTGGCTGGCGAAAGCCGGCCGCGAGGCGGCGGGGCCGGGGTTGATGTCCGCCACCAGCCTGGTGCCGAACGCGCTGCCATCGGTGATCCACAGTTCCGAGCCATGCGTGCCGTCGTCGGCGGCGAACACCAGGCGTGCATTGGGCAGGGCCGCATGAGGGGTCCTTCCCTGCACCAGCACCGCCGATGCATCCGGGCCGGGCGCGATGTCCATCAGCCGCTCGGTGCCATCCGTCGTTCCATCGGTGATCCACGGCTCGCGCCCGGCCCAGGGGTCATGCGCCCAGAACAGCAGCCGACCGTCGCCCAGGGGGAGAAAGGAAGACGGCGCGCTGGAATGGGCGCCCAGGTTTATGGGGTGCAGCAGGAACGTGCCCTCCGGCGTGCCGTCGGTCACCCAGGGTTCGCTGCCATGCGTGCCGTCATTGGCCGCAAAGACGATGCGCCCGTCACCCAGCACCCCGCTTTCGCGCAGGGGGTCGCTGTGGCCCGGGCCGGGGTTGATATCCATCACCATCTGGGTTCCGTCCTCGGTCCCGTCGGTGACCCAGAGCTCGCGCCCGTGGGTGCCGTCATCGGCGCGGAACAGGATCCGGCCGTCGGGCAGCGGCGTCAGGTGGTTGGGGCCACTGCCTATCCCGCCGGGGCGGATGTTGTGCAGCAGGGTGGTGCCGTCCTCGGTGCCGTCGGTCACCCAAAGCTCGATCCCGTGTTGCCTGTCGTCGGCGACGAAAAGGACCCGGCCGTCGGCAAGCGGTGTCATGGTATGCGGAAAGCTGCTGGCGGGGCCTTCGGCGATGTCCCGCACCATGGTTGTGCCTTGCGGCGTGCCGTCGCTGACCCACAGCTCGCGGCCCTCGCCGGGGGTGATGGCGGAAAAGACCGCCCTGCCGTCGCCCAGAAGCGCGAAGTTGGCCGGCGAACTGCTTGCGGCGCCCGGGCTGATGTCCGCGACCAACCGCGTCCCCTCGGTTGTCCCGTCAGAAATCCACAATTCGACACCGCTGGTGCTGCTCTCGCCGGCGAAAAGGATCCTGGTCATGTAATCCCCCCTTGCTGGTGCCAGTCCTTGACTGTCGGGCTGCGACCTATTGCAGAGTCTAGCAGGCGTCGGCGTGACGGGCTTTGATCCTGGTCAATATGCAAGCGTCCCGGCCGGGCCCGGTGCGGGTCTGTTTCGAGTTGTCGATGCCTGTCCGGGATGCTGCGTGGCAGGCTCAACCCGTTCCGGCTGCACGGAGTTGGCCCGGCATGGCTGAAGGCGCAATGGGCGCGCGCAAGCCCTATCAGACGGCAAGAGCCGCGCCATGGGGAAGCATGCAATGCTGAAGCCACGCGTTCTGACCGGGCTGACCATCGGCGCCATTCCCGTCAGTGCCGATCTCTGCTTCGATCATCCTGCCGAACGTCGGCACCGACATGGGCTTTCCGCTGCGCTGGCTGAAGGCCTTGTCACTGGCCTTGTCACTGGCCCGGGCGAAGGCGGTACCGCTGAAAACGCTGCTGGTCCGAATGGCAGGGGAATAGTCCCTCGCCGGCGCTTCGTGGCGCGGCGTCAGGGTTTGAGCCGCAGGCATTAGCCCCTATGCTGACCACCATGGATGCGCTTTTCATTGCCGAATTGAACGAACGGCTGTTCACCCATTTCACCGGCGGGCGCTGGCGCGTGCCGCTGTCGCAACGCCATCTGCCGGTGCACCGCGCTTCGGGCGCGCGCTTCGGGCAGATCGTCTGTGCCGAGCCCCCGGACGTGACCCGCGCGCTGAGCGATCTGGCGCAGGCCGGCACGCCGGCACCGGCCGGGGCGATGGGCGCGGCGCTGGCGGCGCTGGCCGAACCCCTGGCGGCGCTTCGGGCAGAGGAAGGTTTCGATGATGCCCGCGCGCCGGCCCTGATCCCAGACCCGCCACCGGGCAATGCACCGGTGGTGCTTATGACCGCAGCCGACATGCCGCTTCTGCGGATCGGCGAGGTGCTGATCGGCCTTTCCGGGCGTGGGGTGATCTGGAAACCGGCGCCCCGGGCCTCGGCCTCGGCGCATCTGCTGATGCGGCATCTGGGCCCGATGGCGGCTGGGCGGCTGGCGCTGTTGCAGGGCGATCATGCCTCGGGCGTGGCGCTGGCGGACGCGGGGCAGGGGAAGCTTGTCTGGGCCAGCGCCGCCCCCCTGCCTTCGGGCCTCCTGTCGCGTGCCCGGACCCTCGGCTGAACTGAAAAACGCCGCGCTCTGTCATCTTGCAAGAAATACACCGGGGGGTTCCGAGCGCCCGGAAATCGCGCCGGTGGCGCGATTTCAGTGACGGAACGGGCGGCGCCCAATGACGGCCGCAGGCCAGAGGGGGGCAGCGCCCCCCTGCGCCGCCAACCCTACCCGCGCGGCCAGATCGCCGGGCCGCCCATGATGCGCGGATCGGGCGTGCCGATCGCCGCCGCATCCTTTCGGTCATAGTCGAAGGCCCCCAGGATACGCTGAATGGCCGCGATGCGGGCGCGGTACTTGTCGTCGCCCAGAATCACCGTCCAGGGCGCAAAGGCGAAGTCGCTGCGCTGGAAGGTCTCGGCGATGGCGGCTGTGTAGGCATCCCATTTCCCCAGCCCGTCGACATCGATTCGCGACAGTTTCCACTGTTTCAGCGGGTGGCCCTCGCGCGCCAGCATCCGGCGCAACTGTTCGGCGCGGCTGACGTTGAACCACAGCTTGATCAGATGCACCCCTTCCTGCACCAGCACCTCTTCGAAGGCGGGCAGTTGCGCGAAGAAGGCCTCGCGCTGGGCGGTCGTGCAGAAGCCGAAGACATGCTCGATGACGGCGCGGTTGTACCAGCTGCGATCCATCATCACCATCTCGCCCGCAGCGGGCAGATGTTCGATATAGCGCTGGAAGAACCATTGCCGCCGCTCGCGGTCGGAAGGCGCGGAAAGCGCCATGACGCGCGCGCTGCGCGGGTTCAGATTGGCGGTGACACGGGCGATGGCGCCGGACTTGCCGGCCGTGTCGCGCCCCTCGAAGATCACCACCAGACGCTGGCCGGTGCCCTCGACCCAATGCTTGAACTTCACCAGTTCGATCTGCAGCCGTGCCAGATGGGCCTGATAGTCGGCCTTGCGCATCCAGCGGTCATAGGGATGGGCGTCGGTGATGATGTCGCGCTAGCGGCCCTCCGCGATGGCCGCACGCATGGCAGCGGTGGCCTCTTCCGCCAGGAACCGGCTTATTGCCCCGTCGAAGGGCGGCGGAAAATCGTCGGTGCTCATGCGCGCTCCTGTTTTCCGGGCGCAGGCTAGGCGGCGCGGTCGGCCTTGCCAAGGGTCTTGCCTGGCGGGCCGGGGGCAGTCATGCTGATGGCATGAGCACCGCGATCTCCAGCATCCGCAACCTGGGGCCGGCAATGGAGGCCGCCTGCGCGCGCGCGGGGATCAAGGATGCCGCGGCGCTGCGCCGGCTGGGCGCGGACGCGGCCTATGCAAAGCTCCTGCAGGCCGGCGAGCGGCCGCATTTCATCGGCTACTATGTGCTTGTGATGGCGTTGCAGGGACGGCCCTGGAACGATGCGCGCGGGGCCGAGAAGGCGGCGCTGCGCGCGCGTTTCGATGCGCTGAAAGCCGCGCATGGCGGCGATGGGGGGCTTGCGCGTTTGGAGGCGATGCTGGATGACATCGGGGTGATCGATCCTGCCCGCCACCCGCCTCGGCCCCTGCCCGGGACCGGGAGCGACTGATTGCCGGAGAGCCGCATGCGTCCTGTCGCCCTTGGTCTGATTTGTGTGCTGGTTGCCCTTGCCGCCTGTTCCCGCGGCGCGCAGGAGCCGGCCGGCCGCGCCGCCCCCGAGGTATATGCGTTGAATCCGGGCGAGACGCCGGAACTGCGTCGCCTGATCCGCCGCGCGGCGGCCAAGCATGATATTCCAGAAAGGCTGCTGCATCGGGTTATCCAGCGCGAGAGCGACTATCGCCCGCGTGCGCGCAACGGCCCCTACTGGGGGATGATGCAGATCCTGCCCCAGACCGCGCGGACCATGGGCTTTCGCGGCGAGCCCGAGCGTCTGCTCGACCCCGAGGTTAACCTGCGCTATGCCGGGCGTTATCTGCGCGGGGCATGGATGGTCGCCGATGGCGATATCGACCGGGCGGTAATGTGGTATGCGCGCGGATATTATTACGAGGCACGCGAGCGCTGCATGCTGGTGGAGACCGGGCTGGCGCGGCGCGAAGTGGCGCGGCACTGCCGGTGAGGCGAGCATGCGGGCGGTGAGGCGAGCATGCGGGGGGCGGCCGCCCCCCGCACCCCCCCCCCAAAGGGGGGCACGCCCCCCTTTGGAAACCCCGTGAGTATTTCGGGGCAAGATGAGGGGTGGGTCAGCCGACCAGTTCGAGGCCGGAAAAGAAGAAGGCGATCTCGACCGCCGCGGTTTCCGGCGCGTCCGAGCCATGGACCGAGTTTTCGCCGACCGACAGCGCGAATTCCTTACGGATCGTGCCGTCATCAGCGTTGGCGGGGTTGGTGGCGCCCATCACTTCGCGGTTCTTCGCGATGGCGCTTTCGCCCTCCAGCACCTGCACGACCACCGGCTCTGAGGCCATGAAGGTGCACAGCTCGTCATAGAACGGGCGCTCGGCATGCACGGCGTAGAATTGGCCCGCCTGCGCCTTGGTCAGGTGGAGGCGCTTCTGGGCGATGATGCGCAGGCCCGCGTCCTCGAACTTGGCGTTGATACGGCCGGTGAGGTTGCGCCGGGTGGCGTCGGGCTTGATGATCGACAGGGTGCGTTCGATGGCCATTTCGGTCTCCGGATGTTGAGGGGCGGCATCGGGCCGCGCCATGGCCTGCGCCCCGTAGCACGGGCCGGTGACGGTGAAAAGACGCCTGCTGCGCCCCTGGCAGGCGGGGTTGACGCGGCTTGAGCGGGCCTTGACCGGGCGGCGGGCTTCGGGCAAGCGGGCAGGATGCTGGTGATCGACGATCTGGGGTTTTCCGTCGAGGGGCGCGCGCTGTTCGCGGGCGCCAGCGCGCGCATTCCCGCCGGGCACAAGGTGGGCCTGGTGGGGCCGAACGGCGCCGGCAAGACCACGCTTTTCCGGCTGATCCGGGGCGAGCTGGCGCCCGAGGCCGGCCGGATTTCCCTGCCCTCGCGCGCCCGCATCGGCGGCGTGGCGCAGGAGGTGCCGGCGGGGCCCGAAAGCCTGATGGACACCGTGCTTTCCGCCGATACCGAGCGCGCCGCGCTTCTGGCCGAGGCCGAGGTCGCCACCGAGCCCGCCCGCGTTGCCGATATCCAGAACCGGCTGGCCGATATCGATGCCTGGTCCGCCGAAGGGCGGGCGGCGACGATCCTGCGCGGCCTGGGCTTCACCAGTGACGAGATGGCGCGGCCCTGCGCCGATTTCTCGGGCGGCTGGCGGATGCGGGTGGCTCTGGCGGGCGTGCTGTTCGCGCAGCCGGACCTGCTGCTCCTGGACGAGCCGACGAACTATCTGGACCTGGAGGGCTCGTTGTGGCTGGAAAGCTATCTGGCGCGCTATCCGCATACGGTGATCGTGATCAGCCATGACCGGGGCCTGCTGAACCGCGCCGTGGGGGCGATCCTGCATCTGAGCGAGCGCAGGTTGACGCTCTATCAGGGCGGTTATGACACCTTCGCCCGTACCCGCGCCGAGCAGCAGGCCGTGGCGGCGGCCGAGACGCGCAAGCAGGAAGCGCGGCGCGCCCATCTGCAGGGTTTCGTGGACCGGTTCCGCGCCAAGGCATCCAAGGCCCGGCAGGCGCAGTCGCGGCTGAAGATGCTGGAGAAGATGGTGCCGATCACCGCGCCGGCCGAGGCCGCGCGCCATGTCTTTACCTTCCCCGCGCCCGAGGAGCTGTCGCCGCCGATCCTGGCGCTGGAAGGGGTGGCGGTAGGCTACGGCGAGCGGGCAGTGCTGCGACGGCTGAATCTGCGCATCGATCAGGACGACCGGATCGCCCTGCTGGGGCGCAATGGCGAGGGGAAATCGACGCTGTCGAAACTGCTTGCCGGCAAGCTGGAGGCGATGGGCGGGCGCATGACCCGGGCCGGCAAGCTGCGGGTGGGGTATTTCGCGCAGCATCAGGTGGATGAGTTGCATCTGGACGAGACGCCCTTGCAGCATATCCAGCGCATGCGCCCGGGTGAGGCGCAGGCGAAGCTGCGCGCGCGGCTGGCCGGCTTCGGGCTGATGGCCGATCAGGCGGAAACCGTGGTGGCCCGGCTTTCCGGCGGGCAGAAGGCGCGGTTGTCGCTGCTGCTGGCGACGCTGGATGCGCCGCATCTGCTGATCCTCGATGAGCCGACCAACCATCTGGACATCGAGAGCCGCGAGGCGCTGGTGGAGGCGCTGACGGCCTATACCGGCGCGGTGGTGCTGGTCAGCCATGACATGCATCTGCTGGGGCTGGCCGCCGACCGGCTGTGGCTGGTCAGCGAGGGCGGGGTCACGACCTGGGAAGAGGACCTGGAAGCCTATCGCCGTTTCCTGCTGGCCGCGCCCGAGAGCCCGAAACAGACCTCGGCGAAACCGGCACGCAAGGCCCCCGCGCAGGACGTTCTGGTAAAGTTGAGGGCAGATGTGAAGAGATGCGAGCAGCGCGTTGAAAAATTGGAGGAAATGAGGGAAAGGCTGGCGAAAAAGCTTGCCGATGCCGATTTGTATGACGAAAGCCGGCGGGACGAATTGGAGGTCTGGAACCGGAAATATGCCGAGGTGATGGAGGGGATCGACCGCGCCGAAGCTTTATGGATGAACGCGGTGCAGGCGCTTGAAAATGCAGAGGCATGATTGTCTGACATATGATTGCCTGACATTCGACGCAAGCGGGATGGCCACATGCTGACCGATCCTGCCTTTCTGGTGCCTGCCTTTGTCACGCTTTTCGTGGTGATCGATCCGATCGGCCTGGCGCCGCTGTTCATTGCCCTGACCGGCGGCATGAGCACGCGGCAGCGGCTTGGCGTCGGGCTGCGGGCCTGTGTGATCGCGGCGGTGCTGCTGACGCTTTTCGGCCTGGCGGGCGAGGCGATCCTGGCGGGCATCGGCATCACCCTGCCGGCCTTTCAGATTGCCGGCGGGTTGCTGCTGTTCCTGACCGCGCTGGACATGCTGTTCGAGCGCCGCACCCAGCGCCGCGCCGGCCATGCGCGGCCGGCAGAGGACCCATCGGTGTTTCCGCTGGCCATGCCGCTGATCGCCGGTCCCGGGGCGATGGCGGCGATGATCCTGCTGGTGGGCGAATCCGGTTGGGACTGGCAGGGCGTGCTGGCGGTGCATCTGGTCATGCTGGCGGTGATTGTGCTGGCTTTCGGGCTGTTCGTTGTCGCCACGCCGCTGGAGCGCCTGCTGGGGACGACCGGCACCATGGTGGTGACGCGGCTTCTGGGCATGCTGCTGGCGGCGCTGTCGGTGCAGTTCGTGCTCAATGGGCTGCGCGGTGCCGGGGTGATCTGACGGCCGGATCTGCAGCGACGCACGGGCGTCACAAGGCCTTGGAACGCCCCCGAAACGCCAGCTGGTCGCGCACGACGCTTGCGCAAGGCGCCGCTGGCCATAGATAATGGAAGTGATGGGCCGGGGCCCTGTCGAAGAGGGCGGCATGATGGATCTGGGTGGCGACGAGATCGCGCGCATTCTCTACGTCACCATTCTGGGTGGCGCGCTTCTGGGTTATGCGCTGATCGCCACGCGCGGCGGCATCGGGCAACTGTTGCGGCATCTGATGCTGTGGGGGCTGCTGTTCGTCGGGGTCGCTGCCGCCTATGGTATCTGGCAGGACAGCGGGCACCGGCTGATCGGCGTGCAGCAGGAACGCGGCGGCGTTCTGGAACTGACCCGCGACCGCAGCGGCCATTTCTTCATCGATCTGAAGATCACCGGCACGGATGGCGGCAGTGAGACGGTGCGCTTCATGGTCGACACCGGCGCCACCGACATGGTGCTCAGTATGCGCGATGCCGAAAGGTTGGGTTATGCGCGGGAGGATCTGGCATTCCTGGGCACCGCGCGCACCGCAAATGGCATCGTGCGCACCGCTCGGGTCTGGCTGGATGAGGTGCGCCTGGGCAGCCGCACCGACCGGCGCGTGCCGGCGCTGGTGAACGAGGGCGAACTGCATGTTTCGCTTCTGGGCATGGGGTATCTGGAGCGCTTCTCGCGCATCGAGATCTCGCGCAACACGCTGCGGATAGAGCTTTAACCGGTTTCGGCTGCCGCAGCGTCGGCCTGAGCGGGCATCGCGGACTGGACGCGCAGACAGCGCATCCGGTCGCCCAGCCGAGCCTGCGCATCAAGCGACAGCAGTGTCTCCAGCCCGCTGTTGCAATTGACCAGATCGTGCAGGCTTACCGGGTCCAGCGTGGCATAGAAGGCCTCTACCGCGCGGGCCAGATGGTCGCCCATGCGGCAGACGCCCTTCAGCGGGCAGGTGTTGGCCTCCGAAAAGCACTCTATGAAGGGCACGTCAGCCTCGAAGCTGCGAAACACCGCGCCGACGCTGATGTCTTGTGGTGGCAGCGCCAGGGTGAAGCCGCCGTGCCGGCCGCGCAGGGTGGTAATGAAGCCGGCCTGGCCCAACTGGTTGATGACCTGCGCCAGATGATTTTCCGAAGCGTTGATCGCCTCGGCCACATCGGCCTTGCGCACGATCCGATCCCCGTTCACGGCGCAGACCATCAGGGTGCGCAACGCCAGGTTGGTGCGGGTGGTCAGTCGCATGGCCGGGCTCCCTTGACATCATTTCCTTGACAGTACGCGCTGCTTTTTCCCGCTTCCTTGACTTCGATCAATTTTTTCCCGGCATGATTCTCTTATGCTGCAACTTGAATGCAGGAATTATCGGTCGCTCTCGTTTTGGCGGAGCAGCGGTTTCGTGTGACATCGTGCCGCATCGAATCCGCCCCTGAACGGCCAGCGGCGCCAGATCCCGCGAAAGTATGCAATTGCATTCTGAAAGCCGAATGTATATGCATGAAACAATATATT
>PXES01000305.1 GCA_003564655.1 Paracoccaceae bacterium | reverse complement strand
CAGTTCGGCGACACCGAGCGCCGGCAGGTCATGGCGGTGCTGCTGCATGGCGATGCGGCCTTTGCGGGGCAGGGGGTCGTGGCCGAGGGGTTCGGCCTGTCGGGCCTGCGCGGCCACCGCACGGGCGGCACCATTCATATCATCGTCAACAACCAGATCGGCTTTACCACCGCGCCGCATTTCTCGCGCTCCTCGCCTTACCCCACGGATATCGCGCTGATGGTCGAGGCGCCGATCTTCCACGTCAATGGCGACGACCCCGAGGCCGTGGTCCACGCCGCCAAGGTCGCGACCGAGTTCCGGCAGAAATTCCTGAAAGATGTCGTGCTCGACATCTTCTGCTATCGCCGCTTCGGCCATAACGAGGGCGATGAGCCCATGTTCACGAATCCGCAAATGTATACGCGGATCAAGAAGCACAAATCGACACTGCAGCTCTATACCGAACGGCTGGTCCGCGACGGGCTGATCCCCGAGGGCGAGATCGAGGACATGAAGGCCGCCTTTCAGGCCTATCTGAACGAGGAATTCGAGGCCGGGCGCACCTACAAGCCCAACAAGGCCGACTGGCTGGATGGCCGCTGGAGCCACCTCAACCGCGAGGGCGAGGAATACCAGCGCGGCAAGACCGCCATCTCGGCCGAGACGCTCGCGCAGGTCGGCGACGCGCTGACCCGCTACCCCGACGGGTTCAATATCCACCGGACGGTCGCCCGCCAGCTTGACGCGAAGAAGGAGATGTTTGCCACCGGCAAGGGGTTCGACTGGGCCACGGCCGAGGCGCTGGCCTTCGGCAGCCTGGTGACCGAGGGCTACCCCGTGCGCCTTGCCGGGCAGGACAGCACGCGCGGCACCTTCTCGCAGCGACACTCGGCCTTTGTCGATCAGGTGACCGAGGACCGCTACTACCCCCTCAACAACATCCGCGAGGGGCAGTCGCGCTACGAGGTGATCGACTCGATGCTCTCGGAATACGCAGTGCTGGGCTTCGAGTATGGCTATTCGCTGGCCGAACCCAATGCGCTGGTGATGTGGGAGGCGCAGTTCGGCGATTTCGCCAATGGCGCGCAGATCATGTTCGACCAGTTCATCTCGTCGGGCGAAAGCAAGTGGCTGCGCATGTCGGGGCTGGTGATGCTGCTCCCGCACGGGTTCGAAGGGCAGGGGCCCGAACATTCGAGCGCCCGGCTGGAACGCTTCTTGCAGATGTGCGGGCAGGATAACTGGATCGTGGCGAATTGCTCGACCCCGGCCAACTACTTCCACATCCTGCGCCGCCAGATCCACCGCAGTTTCCGCAAGCCGCTTGTGCTGATGACGCCGAAATCGCTCTTGCGCCACAAGCTGTGTATCTCCGAGGCCGCGGATTTCACCGAAGGGTCGAGCTTCCACCGCATGCTGTGGGATGACGCGCAGAAGGGCAACAGCGACACCCAGCTCAAGGCTGACAAGGCGATCAAGCGCGTGGTGATGTGTTCGGGCAAGGTCTATTTCGACCTGCTGGAAGAGCGCGACGCGCGCGGCATCGACGACATCTACCTGCTGCGGGTCGAGCAGTTCTACCCCTTCCCGGCCATGGCGATGCTCAAGGAGCTCGAGCGCTTCCCCAAGGCCGAGATCGTCTGGTGTCAGGAAGAGCCCAAGAACCAGGGCGCCTGGAGCTTCATCGAGCCGAATATCGAATGGGTGCTGGGACGGCTCAAGGGCAAGAGCAAGCGGCCGCGCTATGTCGGCCGCCCGGCCTCGGCCTCGCCCGCGACCGGGCTGGCCAGCCAGCACAAGTCACAACAGCAGGCGCTCGTGCATGAGGCGCTGACAATCATCGAAGGATAACAACGACATGTCCACCGAAGTTCGAGTTCCTACCCTGGGCGAGAGCGTGTCCGAGGCCACAGTCGCCACATGGTTCAAGAAGCCCGGCGATGCGGTCGCTGTGGACGAGATGCTGTGCGAGCTGGAAACCGACAAGGTCACGGTCGAGGTGCCCTCGCCGGTTGCCGGCACGCTGGGCGAGATCGTGGCGCCGGAGGGCGAGAGCGTGGGCGTCGATGCGCTGCTGGCGATGATCTCCGAGCCCGGCGCGGCGGCCGAGCCTGCGCCCAAGAAGGCCGAATCCGGCAAATCGGGTGGCGAGGCCAAGCCCGACGCGGAGCCGAAAGCGGAGTCCGGATCCGAGCAGGTCGATGTGATGGTTCCCGCCCTGGGCGAGAGCGTGTCCGAGGCCACGGTCGCGAGCTGGTTCAAGAAACCTGGCGATCAGGTCGCGGTCGATGACATGCTCTGCGAGCTCGAGACCGACAAGGTCTCGGTCGAGGTGCCGTCGCCCGCCGCCGGGGTGCTGGGCGAAATCCTCGCCGAGGAAGGCGCGACCGTCGCCGCCGGGGGAAAGCTCGCGGTCATCTCGGGCGGCAAGGGGGCCGCGAGTGCGCCGCAACCCGCCGCCGAGGCGCCCGAGTCAGAGGCCTCCGAGGCCTCTTCCGGCCGCGATGTCGAGGATGCGCCCTCGGCCCGCAAGATGATGGCCGAGAAGGGCATCAGCCGCGATCAGGTCACCGGCAGCGGCCGCGACGGGCGGGTGATGAAGGAAGACGTCGCCTCCGCCAGCGCGGCCCCGGCGGCGCAGCCTGCGGCTGCCCCGACCGCGCCCGCCCAGGCGCCTGCCCAACACGCCGCCCCGCGCGCCCCGGTCCCCGCCGATGACGCCGCGCGCGAGGAACGCGTCAAGATGACCCGCCTGCGCCAGACCATCGCGCGCCGCCTGAAAGAGGCGCAGAACACCGCCGCCATGCTGACCACCTATAACGAGGCCGATATGGGTGGCATCATGGAGTTGCGCAACGAATACAAGGACATGTTCGAGAAGAAGCACGGCGTGAAGATGGGCT
>PXES01000295.1 GCA_003564655.1 Paracoccaceae bacterium | reverse complement strand
GGCTCGAACATCAGATGGCCGCGAAAGCTGCGCGCCTCGATCCCGTGCTCGCGCAGCGCGGCCTTGACCTCGGTGTCGCGGGCGACCTGATCGGGGTCGTATTGGCGCGACCACCAGACGGCCCCGGCCCCGGTCTCGCGCACCAGATCGCGCAGCGTGTCGAGCGCGCGGCCCCGGCGGAGGATCAGCCGCGTGCCGATCCCGTCCAGCCGGTCCGCGAACGCCGCCACGCCAAGGCCGAGGCGCCATTTCGGCGCGGCGCCAAGGTCTTCGACAACCTCGTCATGCAAAAATACCGGGATGACGGGTCGGCCCGTCCCTTGCGCGGCGTGCAGGGCGGGGTGATCGCTCAGGCGCAGATCGCGCCGGAACCACAGAATAATCGGAGAGGCGTCACTCACCTGCGCTTGCCTGTCTTGACCTACAGCACGGCATCTAGCGCATCGCACAGGCGGTCAAGCTCGCCCGCGCTGGTGTAGTGCACGAAGGACACACGCAACACGCCATGCTCGGGCGCGATGCCCTGCGCGGACAGCGCCCGGTCGGCGTAGAAACTGCCGCCGCCCGCCATGATGCCATGCGGCGCCAGCGCCTCGGCCAGCGCGCGGCCGGGGAGGCGATGCGCCAGCGCCACCGTGGGCGCACGCGCCCCCGCCTCCTCGGGGCCGAGCAGGCGGATGCCGTTCCTGCCGCGCAGATGGCCCAGCAGCCGCGCCAGCAAGCCGGTCTCATGGTCGCGCATCAGGTCATGGACCGCGCCCGCGCGCCGCGCCGGGCTGTCGCCCCGCGCATCGGGGAAGTGATGCGCATGCAGCGCGTCGATGTAATCGGCCATGCCCGCGCAGGCGGCGATCTGCGCGTGGTCGGGGCCCGCCGGGGTGAAGCGCTTATAGGCGACATCGGCGTTGAAATAATGCGCCTGATTGGGCAGCGCCTCGGCCAGTGCGCGACGCAAGACCATCAGCCCCTGATGCGGCCCGTAGGTCTTGTAGGCCGAGAACAGATAGATATCCGCCCCCAGCGCGGCCACATCGGGCAACCCGTGCGGCGCATAGGACACCCCGTCGACGCAGGACCAGATGCCCGCCGCACGCAAGCGCGCGCAGATCTCGGCCACCGGGTTCACCGCACCCACCACGTTCGAGCAATGCGGAAAAGCGACCAGCCGCACCCGGTCGTCGATCAACGCCCACAACGCCTCGGGGTCCAGATGCCCGCTCTCGGGGTCGAGCTTCCACTCGCGCACGGTGATCCCGCGCGCTTCCAGCCGCCGCCAGGGGCCGGAATTGGCCTCATGGTCCTGATCGGTGACGATGATCGCATCGCCCGGCCCCAGCATCTCGCCAAAGGCCTGCGCCAGCACATAGGTGTTGGCGCTGGTCGAGGGGCCGAAGCTCAACTCGTCCGGGGCGACCCCCAGCATTGCCGACAGCCGGTCGCGCGCCTCGTCCATCTCGGCCCCGCCAGCCTGTGACGCCGCATACGCCCCGTAAGGCTGCACCTTGCGCGTGCGGTAGAAGCGCGTCAGCCGCTCGATCACCGGCGCGCAGGTGTACGAGCCGCCCGCATTCTCGAAGAACGCCTGACCTGCGAGGCCTGGTTCGGCAAAGGCCGGGAAGCGGGCGCGGACGAATTCGATATCAAGGGCTTGGGTCATGTGCGGGTCATCCGGGGTAAAAGTCGCGCCACCCTGCCCGCTCGCGCCGCGCGGCGCAAGCCTCAGCCCGAGCCGAGGATCACCTGCACGTAGTGGCGCGTCTCGGCATAGGGCGGGATGCCGCCATGCTGCTCGACCTTGCCGGGTCCTGCATTGTAGGCCGCCAAGGCCAGCAGCCAGTCGCCAAAGCGGTCATACATCATGCGCAGATAGCGCGCGCCGCCCTCGAGATTCTGCTGCGGGTCGGTCGGGTCCACGCGCAACAGCTGCGCGGTGCCGGGCATCAGCTGCGCCAGCCCGATGGCGCCCTTGTGAGACACCGCCTGCGGGTTCCAGCCGCTTTCCTGCTGGACCAGCCGCAGGAACAGATCCTCGGGGATATTGTGTGTGCGCGCAGCGGCGCGGGCAACTTCGAGATAAGCCCCCCGATAGCGACCGGAATAGCGCGGGACCGCAGGCGCAGCATCATCCTTGCCGGCATTGGGCAACAGCCGCGCAGAGCGTGAATACTGTTCGGACATGCGCCCGTCGATCACCCGGCTGGCGGATCGAATGGTATCGAGCCGCGAGTTCGACCCGCTGTTCGACAGGTTGAGCCCCTGCGCAAGGGCGCCCCCTGCCGGCAGGGCCAAGCTTGCCCCCAAAGCGATTGCGAATAGCCTGCGCATGGTCTGTGTCTGTCCCGGAAGGTTGTTTGTGACAGCATACCCTGCCCGGGGCGTCTTTTCCAGTGCGGGATGCCGCCTCGCCGCTTGCGTGGGGTTGCGCGGCTTAATTGCGCGTTTACCATGGCTGTGCGATTAAGACGGCAGAGGCGAGTCGGCCCTGGAGAGCGGGGCCGCACCTAACAGCAAGGAGCGCAGCATGGCAGGGTCCGTCAACAAGGTCATCCTCATCGGCAATCTGGGCCGCGACCCCGAAGTGCGCAGCTTCCCCGATGGCGGCAAGCTGTGCAATCTGCGCATCGCGACCTCGGAACGATGGCGCGACCGCAATTCGGGCGAACAGCGTGAACGCACGGAATGGCACAATGTCGTGCTGCGCGGCGACGGGCTGGTGCGCGTGGCCGAGCAATATCTGCGCAAGGGCTCCAAGGTCTATGTCGAGGGCACGCTGCAGACCCGCAAATGGCAGGATCAGTCCGGCCAGGACCGTTATTCGACCGATGTGGTTGTCGCCGGGATGGGTGGCGTCCTGACCATGCTCGACGGCCGCGGCGACGGTGGCAGCGGCGGCGG
>PXES01000335.1 GCA_003564655.1 Paracoccaceae bacterium | reverse complement strand
TCGACGGGATCACCTGCGCGGGCGAGGCGTTCAACCCCGCTTTCATCGCCTACCCCAAATCCGACGCGCTCTTCGGCGTGACGCGGGATGCGCGCGACACCGACCCGCTGGCGCTGCTGGGCCTTTTCCCTGCGCAGCCGGGGCTGGCGGGGTTCCGCTATTTCCACGACCATGACCCGCGCGTGTTCGACGCCTTCATGCGTGATCCGGCCTGCGCCAAGATCGTGCTGACGCGCAACCCGGTGGAGTCCTTCGTCTCGTTGCAGATCGCGCGGGCGACGCAGCAATGGCGGCTGGGCGACGTGAAGAACCGCCGCGCCGAAAAGGTGGTGTTCGACCCCGCCGCCTTTGCCGCCCATGTGGCCGAGTTGCAGGCGCAGCAGGCCCGCATCCAGCATCTGCTGCAGACGACGGGGCAGTCGGCCTATTATGTGGGCTATGAGGACATCAAGGACCTCGCGGTCATCAACGGGCTGGCCGCGTGGCTGGGGGTGGGGGGGCGGCTCGAGCGCGCGCCGCGCAAGCTCAAGCGCCAGAACCCCGAGGCGCTGGCCGAGAAGCTCGTCAACCCCGAGGCGGTGGAAGAGGGCATCGCCCGGCTGGACCGCTTCAACATCGCCCGCACCCCGCGCTTCGAGCCGCGCCAGCCGCCGCCGCTCTGGGCCTTTCGCGCCTGCCCGCGCACGCCGCTGGTGCATGCGCCGATCCCCGGCGGGTGGGACCGTCCGATCCATGACTGGATGGCGCGGATCGACGGGGTGCCCCCGCGCGCGCTGTTGCGCGACTTTACCCCGCAGGGCTGGCGCGACTGGCAGGCAGCGCATCCGCACCGCGTGGCCTTCAGCGTGCTGCGCCACCCGCTGACGCGCGCGCATGAGACGTTTCTGCGCCATGTCATCCTTGGCAATCGCAGCAATATCCGCGCCTTTATCGAGCGGGTGCACGGGGTGGAGTTGCCGACCGAGGCCGAGGCGCTGCGCGCCTGGCCGCTTGCGGCGCATCGGGTGGGGTTTCTGGGCTATCTCGACTTTGTGCGCGCCAATCTGGCGGGGCAGACCGCGCTGCCCACGCGCCCGCTCTGGGCGAGCCAGTGTCGGTTGATCGAGGCGATCACCGCGCAATGCCCGCTGCACCGGCTGATCCGCGTCGAGCGGCTGGCGCGCGACCTGCCCGCGCTGGGGGACGAATTGGGGAGTGCGCTGCCCGCGTTCCACCCGTCCACGCCCGAGGCGTGGCCCTCGTTGGCCGAGATCCATGACGCGGAGATCGCCGCAGCGGGGCGGGCGGCCTATGGCGAGGATTACGCGCGGCTTGGTTTCGCGGACTGGCAGCCCGGCTGAGGGGGGACGCGCGCTGGCGCGCGGGAAAGCGCCCGTTCGGGGTTGCACTGACCCTCTCACGGGCGCTTGCCCCGGCCTGAGGCCGGGGCGGGGCGCGCCTCTCACGCTCGCGCGCGGCGGCGCAGCAGCCAGATGAAGAACACGCCGCCCACCAGCCCGGTGACGATGCCGATGGGCATGTCCTCGGGGCGCATCAGCGTGCGCGCGGCGATATCGGCCCAGATCAGGAAGATCGCGCCCGCCAGCATCGACGCGGGCAGCACGCGGACGTTGTCGCCGCCCACCAGCAGCCGCACAATATGCGGGATCATCAGCCCGACAAAGCCGATCACCCCGGAAAACGCGACCATCACCCCGGTCACCAGCGCGGCGACCACGAAGCAGACCAGCCGGAAGCGGGCAACCGGGATACCGAGGGTCGAGGCTGTCTCATCCCCGATGGTCATGGCGTTCAGCGACGGCGCGACAGCGCGGAAGTAAAGCGCCGCCACTGCGAGGATCGCAAGCGGCCAGACCAGATGCCCCCATTGCGCGAGCCCCAGCCCGCCCAGCATCCAGAACACGACAGTATGCGCGGCGCGCGGATCGCCCAGGAAAATCAGCACATTGGCCAGCGCCATGACAATGAAGGACACCGCCACCCCGGTCAGCACCAGCCGGTCGGCACTGGTCGCCTGCGCGAAACTCGCCACCCCCAGCACCAGCATCGTGGACCCCAGCGCACCGATGAAGGCCATCAGCGGCACTGTCGCGAGGCCCAGGAACATGCCGGTGTGCAACAGCGCCAGTATCGCGCCGAAGGCCGCGCCGGACGAGATGCCCAGCAGATGCGGGTCCGCCAGCGGGTTGCGCGTGACCGATTGCAGCACCGCGCCCACCAGCGCCAGCCCCGCGCCCACCAGGGCCGCCAGCAGCGCGCGCGGCAGGCGGATTTCCCACACGATCGCGGCGCGGCCCGCCGACCAGTCAGGCGTGACCCAGCCCGGCGCGACACGCTCCAGCATCACACCCCAGACCGTGCCCAATGGCACCGGCACCGCCCCGATGCTGACCGCCGCCGAGATCGACAGCAGCAGCGCCACCAGCCCCAGCCCCCACAGCCCGCCGCGCACAGGCCGCGAGACCGCGGGCAGCGCGCGGACCAGCACCGGGGCGGCGGTCTCGGGGGTGGGGGTGGTGCGCATGGCTCAGCCCTCGTGGAACGCCTCGGCCAGCGCGCGGATGGCGCGGATATTGCGCGGCCCCGGCGTCGCCTCGACATATTCCAGCACCACGAAGCGGTCGTTCACCACTGCCGACATCTCGGCGAAGGCGGGGTTCGAGCGCATGAAGTCGATCTTCTGCTCGGCCGTCACCTCGCCATAGTTGACGATCACGATCACCTCGGGGTCGCGCTCGACCACCGGCTCCCACGCCACGCGGGTCCAGGAGCTTTCGACATCATCCATGATGTTGCGCCCGCCCGCAGCCTCGATCATCGCCGTGGGCATGGCGAAGCGCCCGGCGGTGAAAGGGGTTTCCTCGCCCGAGTCGTAGACGAAGACGCGCAGCGGATCGCCCTCGGGCG
>PXES01000378.1 GCA_003564655.1 Paracoccaceae bacterium | reverse complement strand
TCTCGCGCGCATGGGCTGCCGACCATCGGCGCGCTTGGCACGAGAAGCACGCACCCCTCCCTCCGGGCAATGTCGCGCCACCGGCGCGAGCCCCCTGCGCGGCGACCGAGCACACTGTGCATGGATTGCCCGCCACCGTGCAGAAGGATGATCGCCGGGCGTCCCGCCCCACCGCTTGGCAGGCGGAACTCGCGCCAGTGGCGTGGCCCATCAGGCAGCGACATCGCGCGTTCCGTGCCATCGCCTGCCGTGGCGATGCCGGGCCAGGCGAAAGCCGCAGCAGACATCTGCAGAAACCTGCGCTGGTCGGTGACAAATGACAGCATGCGCATGTCGAGCCTCTCCTGGATGCTCCCACAGGATCAATGCGCGGGCCTGCCGGTTCCGTCGGCTCGCACCTGTGGTCCGCCGACGCATCGCGGCAGCAGCGGCGAGGACGCGCGAAACTGGCGGGCAAGCCGCGCCCTGCGTGGCGTGGCCCCGTTTGCGCAGGATACGGCCCCACCTTTTCTGCCTGCCGCGCATAATAGCAGAAATGGACCCGCCCCGGCAGGGTCCGGGGCGGGTATCGGCGACAATCGGGCCATGCCGACGGGGCGGCTTTGGTGTGCAAGTCGAGGAGCGTGCTCCCTATGGCCCGCGCCTTGTCGGCGCGGCTCTCTCGGAACAGCCGCTCACTGCGGTCGCGAAGCTCGGCGGTAAACCCGGGGCGGTTCACCGGCCACCGTGCTGACCCCGCCCCCGGCGCGGCACTCAACCAGACCCTGCGCGGCATGGACGGCGAGGGGCTGACGCTGATCGTCATCTCGCACAAACTGCACGAGCTGATCGAGGCCGCCGACCGCGTGGTCATCCTGCGCCGGGGCGCCGGGGCGGCGGTGCTGCCGCCCTGGCGGTCGCGGGGCGGCCATGTGCAGGACAGCGATCTTGTCATCGCGGTAAAGCGCGCGCCGCAACCCTCTGCAGAAGATCGATAAAACCGGTGACATAATGTTCTGCGGTGGCATGACCCTTCTGCGCGATCGCGACGCCCGCGTTGCCCACGGTGCCTGCTGGATTCAGATCGCTCGAGATCCAGCCATAGGAGACAGGCCCGATGGGCGACAGGCTGTCGGTTTCGGCCGAGGACACGAAATTCTGCGCGGCGGCCATGTCGACCAGTTCGGGCCGGAAGGCCAGCATCAGCGACGTCTCCACATCGCCGCCATGAATGCCGTAGGCCAGTTCCTCGGGCGGATACATCCCCTCGGG
This sequence comes from Paracoccaceae bacterium, assembly GCA_003564655.1. Taxonomy (GTDB): domain Bacteria; phylum Pseudomonadota; class Alphaproteobacteria; order Rhodobacterales; family Rhodobacteraceae; genus Roseinatronobacter. Next base: position 1,659 of record PXES01000378.1, on the reverse strand, counting down.
CTGACCGAAACTGCCCCATTGGCATTTCACCGCCAGCATCTCCGCCTGCACGCGCAATTCGCGTGCGAGGATCGAGATCAGATCCAGATTGCCGCCATGGCTGTTGACGATGACGATCTTGCGCACACCCGCGCGCGCAACCGAGAGCCCGATCTCGACCCAGACGCGCAGCGCATTCTCGGCGCTCAGCGTCAGGGTGCCGGGGGCGTGCAGATGCTCGTTCGATTTGCCCACCGACTGCACCGGCAGGATACGGATATCCAGATCCGCTGGGCAGCGCGCGCGCAGCAGGTCCAGCAGGCCCTCATTGATCATCGTATCCACACCGACGGGCAGATGCGGGCCATGCTGCTCGATCGCCGCCGTGGGCAGGATCGCGATGGTGCGCATCGGGTCGATCTGCGCGAATTCGGTGGTACGGTAGTCCGCCCAGTTCAGCCGTCTCATCTCGCCCTCATGTGCTGTAGGGCGCGCTCAGCCGCGCGTGCAGATACTCGGCGCCCGTGGTCGCGGAGTATTTCGCGTCGCCGGTGCCGGGCAGGGCCGCGACATGCGCATCCGGGGTCGGGTCCAGAAAGAACGCGACCGACTGGCGCGCGCAGCGGCGGCGGCAACACGCGCGAGTCATCCGCGGGCAGGTCGAGGCCGATATTGAATGCCTCTTGTCGGTCGGTCTGGCCCGAGAACTCATCGGTCGACTCCGAGCCAAGATAGGCCCATTTCCGGTTATGCGGGTTGGTCGCAATCGAGAGCGGGCGCTTTCCGGCCTCTCCCAGCGCAAAGAAGCGCGCGGCCTGATCGAAGACCTGCGCGATCATCGCATCCGGCACGCCATGGTTATTCAGCAGGAAAAACCCCGTCTCGCGGCAGGCGCGGCCCAGATCGCGGGCAAACCCGTCCGGGTCTGTGCCCTGCTGCGCGCAGTCCAGTGTGGGGATCGTCATGCCGTGGCCTCCGCCCGTTTGGCGCTGTGGCCGATCAGCCGGTCCACTGCGCGGCCCACGCGGTCCAGATGCGCGGCGCGGCTGTCGGGCGTGGAACTGTCCATCAGGTAATGCGCAGCAAAGGCGGTTCGGCACCCCTTGGCGCAGATCAACCGCACCCCACGCAACAGCGTGCGCTTGCCCGGCGCGCCCACGAAGAATGTCAGCCAGCGGCTGGCCCCGCAGGTGGTGAAGACGCCCATCCGGGTAATCCGCCCCAGCCCCGGACGAATGGTCTTGTTCACACCATCGGGCATCAGAAAGGCGATATCGGGCAAAAGCACCCGGTCCAGCCACCCTTTCAGCATCGCGGGCAGCCCGTACCACCATGTCGGGTAGACAAAGATCAGCGTATCGCACCATTCCAGATCGCCCACCGCCTCGGCCACAGGGGCGCGATTGGCCGGGCTGTCCAGATAGCCGCGCCATTCGCTCTGGCTCAGGCACGGCTGGAACCCCTGCGCATAGAGGTCATGCAACCGGACCTCCGCCCCCGCCGCCTGCAGATGCGCCAGCACGCGGTCGCGCACGGCGGCGCTGAAACTCGCCGGGTCGGGGTGGCAATAGACAACAAGCGCCCGCATTACAGTGCCCCCATCTCGCGGCCCACGCGGTCAAGAAACGCCGCGCGGGTCGTCTGGCTGGCGCGGTTCATGTCATAAAGCGCAAGGTAACG
>PXES01000196.1 GCA_003564655.1 Paracoccaceae bacterium | reverse complement strand
TACTCCGCTTCCCACGCGCGCAGCCGGGCCACGTAGCGGGCGAGCGTGTCGATCTCGAGGTTGACCCGGTCGCCCAGCCCCACATCGCCCCAATTCGTCACCTCGCGCGTATGCGGGATCAGGTTGATGCCGAACTCGGAGCCTTCGACCTCGTTCACGGTCAGGGACGTGCCGTTCAGCGCCACCGACCCTTTCGGCGCGATGAAGCCCGCAAGCGCATGGGGCGCGCGGAAGCGCAGGCGCAGGCTGTCGCCCTCGGGCACCAGCCCCACCACCTCGGCCACGCCATCGACATGGCCCGAGACGATATGCCCGCCAAGCTCGTCCCCCACTCTCAATGCGCGTTCCAGATTGACGCGGCGGCCCACGCGCCAGTCGCCCAGATTGGTCTTGGCGACCGTCTCGGCCGAGACCTGCCCCTCGTACCAGCCCGGCCCCGTCGCCACGACCGTCAGGCACACCCCGTCCGAGGCGATGGACGCCCCGAGCGCGATGCCCGCAGTGTCGTAGCCGGTGCCGATGCGCGCGCGCAGGTCGCCCGCCTGCTCGAGCGCCAGAACCTCGCCGATATCGGTGATGATGCCCGTGAACATGCCGACCCCCTTGATGCCCGCGCCACAGCTATCCCGCGCGCCCCGGCTTGGCAAGCTGGCCATAATTCCACCGTATTGCTGCGCGACAATGCTTTTGGAAATTCTCGACTGTGCTAGACGTAGCAACAGCGCAACAGCGCAACAGCGCCCGGCAGGGCAGGCACGGCAAGAAGGCGCGAGCGATGTCCATCTCTGGTGACGATCGGCATTTCCTGTTCCTGCAGGGACCGCATGGCTGGTTCTTCAACCGGCTGGCGACGATGCTGCGCGCCAGCGGGGCGCGCGTCTGGCGCGTGGGCTTCAATCAGGGCGATGCCGCCTTCTGGCGCGACAAGGCGCATTACATCCCGTTCACCCGCCCCCAGGAAGACTGGGCGGATTTCCTGCGCGAGACGCTCGAGCGCCACGCGATCACCGATATCGCGCTTTATGGCGATATCCGCCCCATCCATGCTCAGGCCATCGCCATCGCCCGCGAACAGGGCCTGACCGTGCATGTCTTCGAGGAGGGGTATCTGCGCCCCTACTGGATCACCTATGAGCGGGGTGGCGCGAACGGCAATTCGGCGCTGATGGAGATCACCCTGCCGCAGATGCGCCGGGCGCTGAAGAAATACGATCTGGAACTGCCCGACCCGCCCGCGCATTGGGGCGACATGCGCCAGCACATCTTCTACGGCGCGATCTATCATTTCTGCGTGCTGGCGCTGAACTGGCGGTATCGCGCGTTCCGCCCGCATCGCGACCTGAGCGTCGCGCAGGAGTTCGCGCTCTACCTCAAGCGGCTGTGGCTGATGCCGCTGCATTCGCTCAAACGCCGCATCGCGACCTGGCGGGTGCGCAATGGCGGCTTTCCCTATCATCTGGTGCTGCTGCAACTGGAACACGACTCGAGCTTTCGCGCGCACAGCCCCTTTGCCAGCCAGACCGAATTCCTCGAACGGGTTTTTGCGGGCTTTGCGCAAGGGGCGGCGCGGCATCATCACCTTGTCATCAAGGCCCACCCGCTGGAAGATGGGCGCGCGCCCCTGCGCCAGACCATTCGCAGGCTGACCGCGCGCCACGGTCTTGCGGGGCGCGTGCATTTCCTGCGCGGCGGCAAGCTCGCGCAATTGCTCAACCACGCGCGCTCGGCGGTGACCGTCAACTCGACCGCCGCGCAACAGGTGCTGTGGCGGGGGATGCCGCTGAAAATCTTCGGTCGCGCGGTCTATGACAAGCCCGAATTCGTCTCGGACCAGCCGCTCGAGGCGTTTTTCGCCCGCCCCGACCGGCCCGATGCCCGCGCCTATCGCGATTACCGGCATTTCCTGCTGGAAACCTCGCAGGTCCCGGGGGGCTACTACTCGTTGGGGGGGCGGCGGCAGCTGATGCGACATCTGGTGGACATGATGCTCGCCCCGCATGACCCCTACACGGCGCTTATGCGCGGCGACGCGACCCCAAGGCAACAGTTGCGCATGGTCCGCTAGGCGCTAAGGCATTTCCCGCCTTGGCGAAAACCGCCTTTGCCTGTATGGTCGCCGCAAAACCAGAGGCAAATCCTGAGCAGGAGCCCGAGCAGTGTTCGCTATCAGTTATCCCCTGGGCCGCAGGCTGGCCCTGCTATGCGCTGTTGTGGCGCTGGCATCATGTGCCATTCCGCGCGACGGCCCCACCAAGCGCGAGATCTTCGAGGGATCGGTCATGCGCTCGGGCGATGCGCATATCGTTATGGTCAACAAGCGCGTCAGCCGTGCCGCCAACCGCCCCGAGGCGCTGGGCTTCAGCCACGCATTGCGACAGGGCGCGCTGATGGGCGGCGACACGATCCGCCCCGGCGACACCATCGCGCTGAATGTCTACGAGAACGTGCCCGAGGGGCTCTTGGCCCCGGCCGAGGCGAACAACGCAATCATCGAGCAATTGCAGGTCGATGATGCGGGCTTCATCTTCGTGCCCTATGCGGGCCGGATCCGCGCGGCGGGCATGACGCCCGATGCGCTGCGCCGCGAATTGACCCGGTCGCTTGACGAACAGACGCCCGACCCGCAGGTTGTCGTCTCGCGCGAGCAGGGTGATGGCGCGACGGTCTCGGTCACGGGTGGCGTGACGACGCAAGGGGTCTATCCGGTCACGCGCGCCTCCAACCGGCTGAGTTCGATGATCGCGACGGCGGGCGGCATCGCCGTGCCGCTCGAGACGGCGCAGGTGCTGATCACGCGCGGCAACCGGCAGGACAAGGCGTTCCTGCAGGACATCTTTTCCGACCCCTCGCTCGACATCGCGATGCGCGGCGGCGACCGCATTCTGGTGCGCGAGGATCAGCGCGCCTTCTC
>PXES01000266.1 GCA_003564655.1 Paracoccaceae bacterium | reverse complement strand
GGGGGCGGCGGCGGCTGGCGCACCCGCGGGCTTGCGCCGCGAGGAGAAGGTCAGCGGGGCCGCGTCCGCCTTGTCCGACTGCGAGACGATATCGGTCAGCCCGGCAGGCGCATCGTCGGCCTTTGTCGCCTTGGCGGCTGCCGGGGCGGGCTGCGCCGGTGTGGTGAGCTTGCTGCGGACACGATCAAGCTGCGACTTGAGGGGGCTTTTCGCCCCGGACGGCGCAGGCGAGGGGGCAGGCTTGGCTGTCTTGTCCGCGCCCTTGTCCTTGCCCTTGTCCGTGTCGGCCTTGGCGTCGGCTTTGGCCGGTGCAGGCGCTGCCGCATCCGGTTTCGCGGGTGCAGGCGCGCTTGCAGCAGGGGCGGAGGTGCCGTCCGTCCCGGGGTCTTTCGCCTCGCGGCCGGCGGCCTTGGGGTCTTTTGGCTTGGGGGCCTTTGGCTTGGACTCCTGTGCCGCGGGTGTCTTCGCCTCGGGCGTCTTTGGCGCGGCTGCCTCGGGCTTTGGCGCCGCAGGCTCGGGGCGCGTCTTCTCAGGTGGCTCCGGCGCGGCCATCTCGGGCTCGGGCATGGTGACCGTGCCGGTCTCGCGCAGGATGTCGGGGTCGCGCTCGATCAGGTCGGGGTCGCCCACGAGCTTCCGCGCGATCCGCGTGGTGCCGAAGAAGGGCTCGCGGTTGAACGCACCATTGAGGGGGGCCGCAGCCGCGCTGATCGGGTTCAGGCCGAAGCCTTCGGCGAATTCCTCGGCCTCGACCAGCGTCTCGCGGGCGACGACGGCGACATGCGCCTGACTGCCAGTCACGGTCGTCCAGTCGAAATCCAGTTCCTCGACCGGGTAGGGCGTGCGCCCGGCAAGCTGCGCGCGGATCTCCTCGCGCTGCGCGGCGCGGTCGCGGGCGGTCACTTCAAGATCGCAATAGAGGATCTGGTCGTCGGGGATCACCAGCTTGGTCAGCACCCCCTCGGGTGCGAGGGCGCGGGCGACCTGCGCCAGATCGCTCATCTGCGCCGCGACCGTTGTGGCGTCGGGGGCGACGGCCCCCACGCGCAGCCAGCCCGAGCGTGCGCGCTGCCAAAGGGTGATGCCGTCCGGGGTCAGACCAAGGGCGAAATTCGGTTTCATGGCCCGCCCTTAGCACAGGATTTGCGCGGACCGGGAGTCACAAAACCCTTATCCGGTCCGCCCAGCGCGAAAAACCGCGTAGTGCTCTGCGCTGCCTGCCGCGTCACGCGCCCGCCTTGTCCAGCGCCTGATCCAGATCGGCGATGATGTCGTCGGCATTCTCCAGCCCGATCGACAGGCGCACCACATCCGGCGCGACCCCGGCAGCGATCTGCTGATCCTCGGAGAGTTGCCGGTGCGTGGTCGAGGCCGAATGAATGATCAGCGAGCGCGTATCGCCCAGATTGGCGACATGGCTGAGCAGGTTCACATTGTCGATCAGCTTCACGCAGGCATCATACCCGGCCTTGAGCGAAAAGGTGAAAAGCGACGACGCGCCCTTGGGGCAGATCCGCGCCATGCGGTCGTGATAGGGCGACGAGGGCAGCCCGGCATAGGTGACACTGCCCACGCGCGGGTCCTTTTCCAGCCATTCGGCGACCTTGACGGCATTGGCGCAGTGCTTCTCCATGCGCAGGCTCAGCGTCTCGATCCCGAGAAGCGTGTAATGCGCGGCCTGCGGGTTCAGCGTCATGCCCAGATCGCGCAGCCCGATGGCGATGGAATTGAAGGTGAAGGCCAGCGGGCCGAAGGTCTCGTGGAATTTCAGCCCGTGATAGGCGGGCTCGGGCTCGGACATGGCGGGGAACTTGCCGTTCGACCAGTCGAACTTGCCCGAATCGATGATGCAGCCCCCGGTGACCGTGCCATTGCCGGTGAGATACTTGGTCAGGGAATGCACCACCAGCGTCGCGCCATGCTCGATGGGGCGGCACAGATACGGCGTGGCGGTGGTGTTGTCGACGATCAGCGGAATGCCGTGACGGTCGGCGATGGCCGCAAGCGCGTCCAGATCGGTGATATACCCGCCCGGATTGGCGATGGATTCGCAAAACAGCGCGCGGGTGTTCTCGTCAATTGCGGCCTCGACCGCGTCCAGATCGTCGGTGTCGACGAATTTGGCCGACCAGCCGAAGCGCTTGATCGTCTGGCTGAACTGCGTGACCGTCCCGCCATAGAGTCGGCTGGACGAGACGAGGTTCAGCCCCGGCCCCATCAGCGGAAACAGCGCCATGATCTGCGCCCCGTGCCCGGATGAGCAGCAGACCGCCCCCGCGCCCCCCTCGAGCGCGGCCATGCGTTCCTGCAGGGCGGCGACCGTGGGGTTGGTCAGTCGCGAATAGATGTAGCCCACTTCCTGCAGGTTGAAGAGGGCGGCCGCGTGATCGGCATCGCGGAACACGTAGGAGGTGGTCTGGTAGACCGGCACCTGCCGCGCGCCGGTGGCGGGGTCGGGGCGCGCGCCTGCGTGGATCTGGAGCGTTTCGAAATCGGGGGTGGTGGTCATCTGGGCCTCCCTGCGGCTGGTTCGCGCGTGACGCTACGCGAGTGCTGCGGGCAGGGCAAGCGGGTGGTTCGGTGGGGCTATGCGGAGTGGAAGCTTCCGTTGAAGACTTCAAGTCAATCAGGGTTGACCTATAGCTGGCCTGAGGAATTAGATTGACGAGAAATCAGGTGTTCAGAGGGGGATATGGCGTTCAGAATTCAACCATTGGTTCCCGAACTGTGGTGCTCTGATTTCCAGAGGTCGATGAGCTTCTACACCGACATCATTGGCTTTGAAGTGGCGCAACAGCGCGGAAATGACCCACACGCATACTTAACATTAGACCGTGCCCAGATCATGATTGCTCATTGGAGGTTCGACGGAAGCTGGGAACCATGGCTTCCGAACCAGATGGAGCAACCTTTTGGGCGTGGGATCAATTTTCAGTTCATGGTTGATGATGTGCGCGGATTGTTCGACCGGGTGACCGCAAAGGGGGTCGAGCCATTCCTCGAAATCTATGAAGCGGAAATCTGGAAGACCGACTGCATGGACACAAGGCGCCAATTCATGATGCTCGATCCCGATGGATACCTGCTGAGATTTGCACAGACCATCAGGTCGCGACCGGTCACAACAAGCGATCACGAACGCCTCAATCAGCTGTACGGGACAAGCTATCCTTGAAAAACTGCCGCGCGGATTTAACGACAACGATGCGGCCACTGCATTGGCCAACGCTGCGCTCTGGGGCTCTAACCCGACATCTCCCCGGCGCCAGCCCTCAGGCCCCCGATTTCTCCGGCGCAGGCAACGCCTTGGCCTCATCCGGCATCTGCTCGGGCAACTCGACTGTCAGCGTGCCTTCCTGCGGGTAGATGGTGATCTGCGGCTTGGGGTCGAGGGTCGCGAGGATCTCGTTCACCTCGCCCAGGGCGCGGGTGACGGTCTCGCGCTGAGTCTCGCGCTTCACCTCGGGCGCGCTCGCGCGCGATCCGAACAGGAACTTGAACATGTCGGCCATCCCATTTGTGTATCGCCGCAGGGCCTACACCATGGCCGCGCGCGCGAAAACCCCGGATGCCGCGCTGCGGCACAGTTCGCGCCATCACAGCTGTGTCAGGTGAATCCTTGGGCAATCCGCATATCGCCGACGACGATATCGCGGCGGTTGCGCAGCGGCCCGATATAGCGGGCGACAACCGGATGCGCGGGGTCGAGCGCACCGTAGCGGACCAGAAGCGCGGTGGTCGCGGCCTCGGCCGCGCGCATGCCGCCATCCACGATCTTGAGCGCGATGCCCAGACCGGCCTGCGGCAGGATCGCGGTGAAAACGGCCTCGGCCCCGGTCTTGACTGCCGCGCGCCCGTCCGCGGCGCGCATCAGGTCGGTGCAGGCGCGGGTCTCGCCCGCGACAAGATCGGGATGCGCGACCATCGCCGCGCGCAGTCGGATCATGGCATCCCCCCGCGCCGTCCCCTCGCGCGCCCCGGCGAAGGCGGCCATCGCCCGCGCCAGCCCGCTCACCGGGGTTGCGAAGTTCGGGGCCGAGCAGCCGTCGATCCCGTAGCCGGGCGAGGGGGTGACCGTCACCTCGTCGAACGCCTGGCGGACGGCCTGCTGCACCGGATGGTCGGGGGCGATATACTCGGGCCCACCGCCCAGATGCTGGCCCAGCATCAGGAACCCCGCATGCTTGCCCGAGCAGTTGTTGTGAAGCTGGCCCGCGGCCTCTCCCGCGCGGATCAGCCGGTCGCGCTCGGCGATGTCCTGCGCGTCCTGACAGCCGCAGCGCAGATCGCCCGCGCCCAGCCCCAGATCGGCAAGCCACTGCGCCACCCGGCCCACATGCGCGGCCCCGCCCTGATGCGATGCGCAGGCCAGCGCAAGATGCGCGGGCGTCAGATCGCGCCCGACGCCCGACTCCAGAAGCGGCAGCGCCTGCACCATCTTGCAGCTCGAGCGCGGATAGATCAGCGCCTGCGCGTCGCCCCAGGCCGCGAGCACCTCGCCCGAGGCGCGCATGACGACGGCATGTCCGCAATGCACGCTCTCCAGCAACTCGCCGCGCCACAACTCGACCATCGGCACCGCCCCGGCATCCACCCGCGCCGCGCTCGGCATATTGTCGCGCATCGTTCTCACTCCTCCCGCACAGCCGCTCACGCCTGCGCGATTTTTCGCCAAAGGGGCTTTGAATTTCCGGCATTGCGGCGCTAAGACACGAACGCAGGCAAGCTGGCGATCGCGCCGTCGATGTATGGGTGGCGCAAAAACCGGACCGGGTCAATCGGAGGCAAGAGGACAGATGATGGCATGGGGCAGAATCGGGGCGCTGGCCGCTGTGGTCGCGATGGCGACGCCAGCCGCACAGGCGCAGGAATCCACCAATCGCGTCGCCGCCGACACGGACTGGAGCGTGTTCGTCGAGGAAAGCCCGAGGGAGTGCTGGGCCGTCTCGGCGCCGAAAGAGACCGTGAACACCCGTGACGGCGAACCGGTGCAGGTGCGGCGCGGTGACATTCTGCTGTTCGCCACCTATCGCCCCGACCGTTCGACGCCCGAGATTTCCTTCACCGGGGGCTACCCCTTCGCGAGCGACTCGACTGTTGGGCTGACCATCGGCTCGAACGAGTTCCAGCTGTTTGTCGATGACCAGTGGGCCTGGGCCGGATCGGCCGAGGATGACCAGCGCATCTTTGCCGCCATGCGCGCCGGCGCCGAGGCCGTGCTGACCGCGCGCTCGTCCCGTGGCACCAACACCCGCGACACCTTCTCGCTGTTCGGGTTCACGGCAGCGACCGAGGAAGCGCAGCGGCAATGCGCTGACGACTAGAGAGCAGCCAGGCGACGGGCTGTCAAAATCGCGCGCGCCTGCTATATCAGGGGCGTGCAGTTGATGAGGCCCCGATGACGACCCCCCCGATCACGCAAGACGTGCTGACCCTGCCGCGCAAACTGCCCGAAGGCGGGCGGATGAACCTTGTGGGGCTGACCCGTTCGCAGATGCAGGACGCGCTGATCGCAATGGGCACGCCCGAGCGGCAGGCGAAGATGCGCGTGGGCCAGATCTGGCAGTGGATCTATCACTGGGGCGTGCAGGATTTCGCCGCGATGACGAACCTCGCCAAGGGGTATCGGCTGGAACTGGCGCAGCATTTCGAGATCGCGCGCCCCGAGATCGTGTCGCGGCAACTCTCTGAAGACGGCACGCGGAAATACCTGCTGAGGATTGCTGGCGGGCACGAGGTCGAGGCTGTCTACATACCTGAAGAAAGCCGCGGAACGCTTTGTATTTCCTCGCAAGTCGGCTGCACGCTAACCTGTTCCTTCTGCCATACCGGCACGCAGAAACTGGTGCGCAACCTCACAGCTGCCGAGATTGTCGGGCAGGTGCTGGTGGCGCGCGACGATCTGGGCGAGTGGCCCGAGCGCGGTGCGCCGAAGAACGAGACGCGGCTGGTCAGCAATGTCGTGCTGATGGGCATGGGCGAGCCGCTCTACAATTTCGACAATGTCCGCGACGCGATGAAGGTGGTGATGGATGGCGAGGGGCTGTCGCTGTCGCGTCGCCGGATCACGCTGTCGACCTCGGGCGTGGTGCCCGAGATCGCCCGCACCGCGACCGAGATCGGCTGCCTGCTGGCAGTGTCGTTCCACGCCACCACGGATGAGGTCCGCGACAAGCTGGTGCCGATCAACAAGCGCTGGAATATCAAGACGCTTCTGGACGCGCTTCGCGAATATCCGCGGCTGTCGAATTCCGAGCGGATCACCTTCGAATATGTCATGCTCAAGGGCGTCAATGACTCGGACGACGACGCACGGCGGCTGGTCAAGCTGATCGCGGGCATCCCCGCCAAGATCAACCTGATCCCCTTCAACGAATGGCCCGGCGCGCCGTATCAGCGCAGCGACTGGGCGCGGATCGAGGCGTTCGCCGATATCGTCCACAAGGCGGGCTATGCCTCGCCCATCCGCACCCCGCGCGGCGAGGACATCATGGCCGCCTGCGGGCAATTGAAATCCGCGACCGAACGCGGGCGCCGCTCGCGCGCCGAAATCGCCGCCGAGGTCGCCCCCGCACAGGCCTGAGACGCGCCGCGCCCGGGCTCGCCGAAAGGAGGTGCGCCTCGCCCCAGCACGCCCACCGCCAGAGCGCCCGGTCCTCCGACAAGCGGGCGCGCGCCGCCGAGCGCCTCGTCACGCTGGATGCGACACGGGCGACTGCGCTGATCGGGGTGCTGACCATCAACATGCTGACCATCGCCGGGCTGACCTATCTGACGCCCGAAATGCGCGCGGCGATCCATGGGCCTGCCGACCGGGTGGTGGCCTATCTGCTGTCGGTGCTGGTCGAGGGCAAGGCGCGTTCGGCGTTCTCGCTGATGTTCGGGGTCAGTTTCACGCTGCTGATGCGGCGGATGCAGGCGCGGGGCGAGCCCTGGGTGGCGGTCTATCTGCGGCGCATCCTGCTGCTTTATGGCTTGGGGCTCTTGAACGCGCTGTTCTTCTTCTGGGGCGATATCCTGACCACCTATGCCGTGCTGGGGCTGTTCCTGCCCGTGGCGGCACTGTTGCCGATCCGGGTGATCCTCGGGCTGGCGGCGGCGCTGCTGATCGTGCCGCCCGTGGGGTATGCGCTTTTGGGCCAGGCGCCGACCCCGCCGCTGGAGACGGACCAGCTGCAAAGCCTGCGCGCCTTTGCCGATCCGCGCCCCGCGGTGACCATCGCGCATAACTGGGCGCTGTTCACCGGTGCCGATGGCGAGTCGCGCGGGCTGCGGGCGATCCGGTATGCACAGCTTGCGGCGCTGTTTCTGGTGGGGCTGGCGGCGGGGCTGGCCAATCTGCCCGCGCGGCTGGGCGAGGTGCGGGTCTGGCTCATGCCGTTGGGGCTGGGGCTGGTGGGGGGTGGCCTCGCGCTCGAGGCGATCCACCGCACGGGGCTGGTGCTGGTGCCGGGGGGGCTGCTGTTGAAGAATGTCGAGGCGCTTGTGGGCATGGGCTATGTCGCACTGGTGGCGATGTGGCTCGACAGCGGCGGCGGGGCACGCGCGCGGGCCTGGCTGGCGCCGCTGGGGGCGATGGCGCTGACAGGCTATCTGATGGGCGGGCTGCTGGGGCAGGTCGTGTTCTATGGCTGGGGGCTGAACCAGATCGGGCGGCATGGCCCCCTCAGCGTGATCCTGATCGCGGCGGCGATCTTTGCGGTGATGATGATCTTCGCGCGGGTCTGGCTGACATATTTCCGGCAGGGGCCGTGGGAGTGGCTGTGGCGCTGCCTGACGCGGCTGGCGTGGCAGCCCCTGCGGCGCTAGTGGCTGCCGCCGGGCGACAGGGTCACACGCCTCGGTGCCTGCGGTCGCGGCACGCCGCCATGCGGGACAGCGCGGACATCGACGCGCAAGGCCCGCATGGAATGGGGTCGAGTGGACACACTGTCTTGTCTAAAAGGCTGATGACAACGCGGCAGGGTCAGTTACTCTCCGGCCCATGAAAGAACTCGTCCGGACCTATTTCAATTATCTGGAACGGCTTGTCTCCATAGCACTGCTGATTGCGATGGCCGTTGTGATCTTGCTGGCGGCCTGGTCGTTTGTCCGGCTCACCTTTTTCGTGGCCCTCGAGCCGAATATCGATATTTCATATGATGTGTTTCAGTCCCTGTTCGACCGGCTGCTCGCCGCGATCATCGCCCTCGAGCTGGCGCGGTCCCTCATCCTGCTCATCGAGGGTCACAGGGGGTTCGTGCAGGTGCGCATCATCCTTGTCATCGGTCTTCTGGCGGTGGTGCGGAAGCTGATCCTGCTGGATGTGGAAGCCGTGGACACCATGCTTCCCCTAGCTCTGGCTGCGGCAATTCTGGCGCTGGCCGGATCACTCGCTCTCGTGATCTATTTCGACCCGGCATCGAAGCGCGACGAGTAAGGCACCGCCGACGCACCCCCCACTCGCGCAAGCTGGCCGCCCGGGGTGCGACTTCGGGCGCCAATGGCATGCGTCGGGCGCCGGGCACCGGTTGGGGGATCCGGTGTCAGGTAGCGCCCTGCGCGCGCCTGCGGGCTTCGCTGCGGGGCCGGTTGGACAGCCCCTCAGGCGAAGCCGTTTTCCAGTACCTGTTCTGCCTGCCGCGCCATCGCCGGGCTGCCGCCAGGCATGTTGCCGGCCAGCAGCCGGCAGACATTGCGCCCGGCGATGCGCGCGATCACCTCGCGGTCGAAGCCGGCGGCGCGCAGCGTGGCGGTCAGCACGACAAGTTCGTCGGCGCTGATCTGGGTGGCGACCGAGCCGTCGAAATCCGAGCCCAGCGCCACATGGTCCGCCCCGTTCAGCCCGCGCTGTTCAGCGATCTCCATGATATGGGCCATGACACGGGGGATGTTGGCGACGCCTTGGCCCACGGCCATCCCCCAGTAGCCGATGCCGATCAGCCCGCCGCTGTCGAGCACGGCGCGGATCGAATCATCCGACATGTTGCGGTCGGGCAGGCAGGGCGGCCCCTCGCAGACCGCGCGCACACCGGTATGCGACACAATGAAGGGTTTCTTCAGCAGGCGCGCGGCATCCTGGATCAGATCCTCCGAGGCATGGGCGAGGTCGATCACCATGCCGTGCTCCTCGGCGACCTGCAGCGCGACCTCGCCCGCCGGGGTCAGCCCGTAGCGCGCGCAGCCCTCGGACGAGCCGCCGAGCGGGTTGTCGAAGCGGTGCACAGGCGCAAACAGGCGCAGGCCCCGGTCGTAGAGCCGCTGGATCTCGGCGGTGACGACGCCGGGGCCGGGGTCGTACTGGCCGACCCAATGCCCGCCCTCGAGCGCGAGCATCCCGCCCATCACATCCTGCCCTTCGCTGCGCGCCGCGATCAGTGCCAGCAATTCCGAGGCGTTCAGAATCGGCCGCAATTCGGTGCCGTCCGACAGGCGTGAGCGGTGCACGGCGTCCCAGAAGAGGTCCATCTGGTAGAAGGCACGCCCGCGCGTACTGCGGAAGGGCCGCCCCTGGACCAGCGCGAGCCAGGCCGCATGGTTGGGGGCATCGGCGCTCAGGCAGTCGCGCCAGGGAAAGTTGACCGGCGAATGCGTGACCATGGCGAAGACCTGCAGCGCCGTGTTTCCCGCTTTCAGGCGCGGGACATCGGCATGACCATAATCGGACCAGGTCAGCAGGTCGCGATCCCATTTCAGGCAATCGGCATGCAGATCGGCGAGGAACAGCGACTCATGCAACTGGCGGTCCGTCGCGTCGGGCACGGGCGCCTCGGGGTCGATGGCGAAGCGGTTGAAGCCGCGATCCACGGCGGCGAGGGCAGGGGGGCGAAGGGCTGCCCCGGCGGCCGCCGCGGCGCCGACCCCCCCGGCAAGCAAGAGATGTCTGCGTTTCATGCCCCTGAGACTAGGGGTTTTCTCGTGAATTTGTAGGGCAGAAGGCATTTTGGCCCGGATTCGCGCCATGCGGACCGCGCGCAGGCTGGACCAGCAGGCGCGGTTGTGGAATATCTGAGCAATCCCTTGCCGGAGCCCTGCCGATGCTGTCCTCTACCCCGCTGTCTTACCCTGTCGCGCGCCGACGCGCGGCACGGGCGGGCTGAGCCGGTGCCGGTCGTCGCGCTGGTCGTGCTGGGCGCGCTTGCGGGCGTGCTCGCGACACGGCTGATGCGCATGAACACCGATCTGCCGGCCGCGATGATCGTGGGCATTCTTGGTGCGATCGTGGGCGGGATGGGGTTTCGCATCCTGTCGCGCTCGGGCACCTGGGTGGGGGCGTTCGTGCTGGCGCTGCTGGGCTCGTTGTTGCTGTTGTGGCTGTGGAAGCTCTATCAGGGGCGGCGCTGAGGCGCGGGCCTGCTCGGTGCGACCGCCTGCGTCAGCTTGCGTTGTGCACAGGCCAAAGCGCCCTCTGGCCGTGCCCCGCCCACTCACCCGCGCGGCCAGAGGGCGCTTTGGCCTTTACGTCGGCGCGACCAGAGTATTTCTGGCAAGAAAATAGGGGCAGGTCAGGGGCGTTTCGGGCGGGGGCGATAGACCGGCAGGTGCCAGCCGAAGGCGAGCGAGCCCGCGCGCAGGGCGAATGTTACCAGCCCGCAGGCCAGAAGGATCGCCAGCCGCTCGTCGGTCAGCCAGGCCGCGCCCAGGCCCGCGAGCGCGCCCGCGAAGGCGGCGGTGGCGTAGATCTCGCCCCGTTTGAGCACCAGCGGCAGCTCGTTGCAGACCACATCGCGCATCAGCCCGCCCAGCGTGCCGGTGGCGATGCCCATGATCACGACCACCGGCGCGCTCTGGCCCATCGCCATGGCCACACCCACCCCTGCCGGGACCGCCACCGCCAGCGCCGCCGCGTCGCACCATTCCAGCGCGCGCAGGCGCGATTCGAACCGGTGGGCGGTGGCGAACATCACCAGCGCGGCGAGGCAGGCCGAGGCGATCATGCCCGGGTCCGAGACCCAGAACACCGCCTCGCGGTTCAGGATCACGTCGCGCACCGTGCCGCCGCCTACGCCGGTCAGGCAGCCGAGAAACAGAAACCCCACGATGTCGAGCTGCGCGCGGCTGGCCGCCAGCCCGCCGGTCAGCGCGAAGATGAACACCGATGCGTAGTCGAGGCCCTGCACCAGTGTCATGTCGCGGCCTTGTAGGGTGCCATGCCCGCGCGGGCGAGCGCGTCGGCGCGTTCGTTCCCGGGGTGGCCGGCATGGCCCTTGACCCATTCCCATCTGACCTGATGGCGCGCCTGCGCGGCATCGAGGCGCTGCCAGAGTTCGGCGTTCTTCACCGGCTTGCGGTCGGCGGTGCGCCAGCCATTGCGCTTCCAGCCGTGGATCCAGCTGGTGACGCCGTTCTTGACATAGGCGCTGTCGGTGACGACCGTGACCGGGCTGGGCCGCGAGAGCGTCTCCAGCGCGGTGATCGCGGCCATCAGCTCCATCCGGTTGTTGGTGGTCTGCGCCTCGCCGCCCGAAAGCTCGCGTTCCTTGACGATTGCATCGCCGCGCCGCGCCTGGATCAGAACGCCCCAGCCGCCGGGGCCGGGATTGCCCGAACAGGCGCCGTCGGTATAGGCGATGAGATCGGTCATAAGGCTGCGTATCCGGGCAGGGCGGCCATGCGGTCCAGCCATCTGCGGATCGCGGGGAAGCGGTCCATCTCGAAGCCGCCCTTTTCCCCGGCGCTGTGGGTGTAGGCGTAGAGGCAGATATCGGCCAGTGTCGGGCTATCGCCCACCAGCCAGTCGCGGGCGGCGAGATGATCCTCCATCACCTGCAGGACCGCATGGCCGCGCGTCAGCAGATCGGCCAGCCGCTCGGGCGTGGCCTCGGCCGCGCGGTGGGGGTAGGTGCGCAGTGACGCGCGCACGGCGATCACTCCCTCGTGCTGGTTCTGCTCCCAGAACATCCAGGCGAGCATCTGCGCGCGGAGGGTCGGGTCGGCGGGGATGAAGCGTGTGCCTTCGCCGAGATGGCACAGGATCGCGTTCGATTCGGGCAGCGCTGTGCCGTCGTCCAGCACCAGCATCGGGGCCTTGCCGAAGGGCAGGCGGGACTTGGCGTCCGACAGCGCGCGGGTGTCGTATTCGACATCGACCGTCTCGACCGTGCGGCCCAGCAGCGCCAGCAGCAGCCGCACCTTGTAGCTGTTGCCCGAGGAGGGCATGGAATAGAGTATCATCGCCAGGGCTCCTTTCGGCCCGCTTACCCCAGGGCCAGCCCGAGCGCCAGACAGGCGACGACGCCTGCGGTCAGCAACAGCCGCAGCTTCATCCACCAGCCCGGCGCGAGGCCCGTGCGCGCGAAATGCCCGTCGATCAGCAACAGCCCCAGAAACCCCGCGATCAGCGCGTTGAGCGCAAAGACCGCTCCGCCGCCCACGAAGAAGAACGCCCAGAGTGCGGGCACCACCGAGAGCGCGTAGCCCTGCCAGCGGTGTTCGGCGGCCCCACGCGCGGCGAAGCCCCAGAGCACGCCCGACATGAAGCACAGGATCACCATGCCGTAATTGATCAGCACGAAGGGGCCCAGAAAGCGCGGGCCGATCAGGCGCAGGGTGATCTCGGCCAGGGCCGGGGAGAGGAGCGTCGCCACCCCGAAGAGAAACGGCAGCAGCCCGGCCAGCCCGAGGGCCAGCGCCGGGCGGGGGATGGCGCTCATGCAGGCTCGCGCAGTACGCGCGGCACCTTGAACTCGACGCGCTCCTGCGCGGTCTCGACCGGCTCGACCGTCACATCATAGCGGTCGCGGAAGGCTTCGATCACTTCATTCACCAGCGTTTCCGGCGCAGAGGCGCCTGCCGTGATGCCGACCGACCGCACGCCGTCCAGCGCGCGCCAGTCGATGTCGGTGGCGCGCTGCACGAGTTGCGCGTAGGCGCAGCCCTTGGCGCGGCCCACCTCGACCAGCCGCTGCGAATT
>PXES01000124.1 GCA_003564655.1 Paracoccaceae bacterium | reverse complement strand
GAAGCCTGCACTTCATTTCCCGCTTGTCATATGACCCCCGGCTGATCACCGCCAATCACGGCAAGACTTCCCGGCCCACGTGACTGGCTCGAAGGCCCTGCACGCAGCGAAGCAACTGGACGCCACATAAGGCATCCCATCGCCCGCCCTTGCCTATTCGGTCATGTCCTTTTCTTTCGCGCCGAGAGGGCGCGCAGGACAATCTGCCTGCCGGTCCGGGGGCCGTCATGGCCGCGGCGTCATATCGTTTGGGCTGCCGCAGATTTCTCGCGGGTTGCACCAGGCAATTCGCCCCCGTCCCGACCGACCCAGAGTCAATCGAACACCAGCCCGCCATCGACGATCAGGTTCTGCCCCGTCACGGCCCGCGCCCAGGGCGCGGCGAAGAACAGCACCGCATCGGCCATGTCCTCGGGCGTGGTGACGCGCCCCAGCGGGGTCTGGCTGGCGATGATGTCGAACACCGCGTCCGGTGTCGCCGCGCTGGCATCGGTGGTGCGCAGCAGCCCGCCGGAGACCATGTTGACCGTCACGCCCAGCGGGCCAAGCTCTTTCGCAGCCGTCCGGGTGAAGGCCAGCAGCGCACCCTTGGCGGCGGTGTAGTCGTGGTAGGGCACGACCGGGTTCTGGAACAGGTTGGTGCCGATGGTGATCACGCGACCGAAGCCTTGGGCCTTGAAATGCGGGCGCAGCGCCTGAAGGGCGTTCAGCGCACCCCCCAGCGCCGTGTCCATCTGGGCGGTGATCTCGTCCCGGCTCAATCGCTCCAACGGCGTGCGGGCGTCGCCGTTGAAGGCGTAATCGGCCAGCGCGTTATGCACCAGGGTATCCGGCGCCCCGAAGCGCGCAGCGACCGCGTCGACCATCCGCGCGACCTGTGCCGCATCGGTCACATCGGCCTCGAACGCGGCGGCGCGTGGGCCAAGCTCGGCGGCCAGTGCCTCGGCGGCGTCGCGGGAGCGGCGGTAGTTGATCGCCACCTGCGCCCCTTCGCGCGCAAAGGCGCGGGCAATGGCGGCCCCGAGGCCGCGCCCGGCACCGGTGATCAGGACAGTCTGTTCGCCGATGGGGCGGGTCATGCGGCGTCTCCTTGCGGGGTGGTCCCGGGCCAGGCTTCAAGCCGCCAGGCGCTGTCCCAGAACATCCATTCCAGCAGCGTGCTCTTGGTGAAGGCGGCCTTCATGCGGGCCAGTTCGGTTGCGCTGGCGGTCGTGGCCAGCCTGTCGGTCAACGCGCACATGGCGGTCACGGCGGCGTCGAAATCCGCGCCCGCATATGTGTCGATCCAGGCGCGATAGGGGTTGTCGGCGCTGGCCCTGGCGTGAATATCGTTGCCCACATCCCGGTAGACCCAGAAGCAGGGCAGCAGCGCGGCGGCGGCCTCGCCCACCCCGCGCGTCGTTGCGGTGGCCAGCAGGAAGCTGACGTAATGCGAACAGGCGGGGCTGGGCGGGGTGGCGGCGAAGGTTTCGGGGTCGACGCCGAAAAGCCCCATGTAATGCGCATGCAACTCGCGCTCGACCGCGATGGCCCCGGCGCCGGAACCCGCAAGCTGCGCCACGGCCTCGGCATCGGGGGCGCTGGTGGCGGCCGAGGCAAGGGCGCGCGCGAACCCTTCCAGGTAATGCGCGTCCTGGATGATGTAGTGGCGAAAGACCTCCTGCGGCAGCGAGCCGTCAGCCAGGGCGCGGTTGAACGGCATGGCGCGGATATCGGCGCAAAGGCGCGCGTTGTCGGCCAGCACGGTGTCGGTGAAGCTCATGGCTGCAACTCCT
The DNA here is from genome assembly GCA_003564655.1 of Paracoccaceae bacterium. Classification (GTDB taxonomy): domain Bacteria; phylum Pseudomonadota; class Alphaproteobacteria; order Rhodobacterales; family Rhodobacteraceae; genus Roseinatronobacter. The sequence continues at coordinate 11,122 of PXES01000124.1, read as the reverse complement.
GTCGGGTGTGGAAATGGTGAACCGGCCCCTGCCCGCCACCCACGCGCAGGGTGTCTGCGGCAGCGATGGCACCGGACAGCCAATCCTTTGCGCGCCTGGCCGCAAGCGGCAGCGGATGGCCATGGCCCAGTTCGCAGGCCAGCGCCGAGGAGAGCGAGCAGCCTGTCCCGTGCGTGTTGCGCGTGGCGTGGCGCGGACCGGGCAGCGCCGTGGTGCTGCCTTCGCTGACCAGCAGATCAACGCTCTCGGGGCCGTCCATATGCCCACCCTTGATCAGCACCGCCCGCGCGCCAAGCGCGCGAAGGGCGTCCGCCTGCGCGGCCATCTGGTCCAGCGAGGTTGCGGGGGTGGTGCCCAGCAGGTCGGCGGCCTCGGGCAGGTTGGGGGTCAGGACCGTGGCCATGGGCAGAAGCGTGTCATGCAGGGCGGCCACGGCCTCGGGCGCCAGCAGCCGGTCGCCGCCCTTGGCGACCATCACCGGGTCCAGCACGATCGGCGCGTCCAGCCCGTCGAGCGCGCGGGCCACGGCGGCGATGATCCCGGCGGTGCCCAGCATCCCGATCTTGACGGCGTGGACCGCGATATCCGCGCGGATGGCCGCGATCTGGTCTGCCACGAATTCGGGCGCGACCATCTGCACGCCGTGCACCCCGCGCGTGTTCTGCGCCGTCAGCGCCGTCAGCACGGCCATGGCGTAGCCGCCGCGCGCCGAAATCGCCTTGATATCGGCCTGAATGCCCGCCCCGCCCGAAGGGTCGGAGCCAGCGATGGACAGGATGTTCGGAATCATGCGGTCCTCCATTCCTCAAGAAGCGCGCGGGTTGCGGCTGCCGGGTCCGGCGCGCGGGTGACGGCCGAGACGACGGCCATGCCGACCGCCCCCGCCCCCTTCACCGCCGCCGCATCCCCCGGTTTGATGCCGCCGATGGCGAAGGCGGGCAGCCCCGCGCGGGCGACCACCGCCGCCAGCCCGTCGAAGCCGATGGGCGCGGCGTGGTCGGGTTTAGTCGCCGTCGCGCGCACGGGGCCCGCGCCGACATGGTCCACCCCGGGCGGGATACGCGCGCACTGGTCCAGCGTTTCGACCGACAGGCCCAGCAGCTTGCCCGGCCCCAGCCGCGCGCGCGCCTGCGCCGGGTCGCCGTCGCCCTGCCCGATATGCAAGCCATCGGCACCGGCGGCCAGCGCGACCTCCAGCCGGTCATTGACGATCAGCTTGACGCCCAGCGGGCGCAGCCTGTCCAGAAGCGCGCGGGCAAGCGCGATCAGGTCGGCATCGCGCGCGTCCTTGTCACGCAACTGCACGGCCCAGGCGCCGCCCTGGGCCGCCGCCAGCGCCTGATCGGCCACCGACAGGGCCGCGCCGGGGTCGGTGATGACATAGATCGGCCCGGTCATGCCGCGCTGACCCGCGCCCCGGCGGTCAACGCCTCGGGCGTCAGTGCGGCCAGCGCATCGAGGAACGCGGGCTGGAAGCTGCCCGGCCCGGTTGCCTGCCGCGCGGCCACCTCCGCTGCCAGTCCGTAGCCCGCCAGCGCCGCGACCGTCGCGTCGAATCGCGGCTGCCCGGCACAGAACGCCGCGATGACGCCGTTTAGCGAACAGCCCATCACCGTGACCTGCGCCATCAGCGGATGGCCATTCGCCACCCGCACCGCGCGCGTGCCGTCGGTGACGAAATCCACCGGCCCCGACACCGCCACGATCCCCCCGGTCGCGCGGGCCAGATCGCGCGCGGGGTCCATCGCAGCCTCGACACTGTCGCCCGCATCGACCCCGCGCGCCGAACCCGACAGCCCCGCAAGCGTCAGCACCTCGGACGCATTTCCCCGGATCACGCTGGGCTTCAGCTCCAGCAGCCGCGCGCACAGGTCCTGCCGAAAGCGCGTCGCAGCCACGCCCACAGGGTCCAGCACCCAGGGTCGGCCCGCGTCATTCATCACGGCAGCGGCCTCTTGCATCGCCGCGCCCCAGGCCGGATCAGCGGTGCCGATATTGACCGTCAGCGCCTGCGCCAGCGCGGCGAATTCGGCGGCTTCTTCGCGCGCATGGACCATGGCAGGCGACGCCCCGACCGCCAGAAGCACATTCGCCATGACGTTCATGGCCACGAAATTGGTGATGTTATGCACCAGCGGCGGCTTCGCCCGCATCTGTGCCAGGTGTTTGCCGAGATCGTCCATTGCTCCCCCTTTTGCGTCCGGCGGGGAGCAGCGATGCAGGGGGCGGCCTGACGGGCCAATGCCTTGATGCACCGCGGACTCCCTACGCCAGCATGATCTGGTTCAGGTTCAAAGGGTGCTTCTCAGCCCGCGCAGTCCGCGCGGACGCCCCCGTCCGATGCCGGGAATAAAGGTTCGCCCTGGCGAAAAGTCAATCCCATTGACGGCAAAGCCGCGCGAACACCGAGCAGACGCATTCGTCGCCCCGCTTGCCCGTCACAAACCCAAGTCTGAGACCTGTTCCCGCGAGACGTGTTGGACAGGGCGCAGCGCATCATCCCGGAGTCTGCATGCCCCGGACCGGGTGCGCCAAATGCTCGGACTCCAAATCAGGGCGGCGTCGCACCCCCAAGGCCACGAACAGGTCTTCGTGCGACCTGCGCGAGCGCGCCGCTTAGCCGGGTTGTCCGCGATGATAAGGGCGCCCGGCCGAGAGACGCAAGAAGACCAGGCCTGCGCGCGAGATCCCGCCCCCGGGCGGCCCGGGCGGCAAGCGCCCGCAAGCGGGGCATGGGCGGGCGGGTGGGCTCCGCTTGCGGGCGCTCTTGCGGCGCAAAGCGCCTGCTACTCAGACCCGCGCGATGCGCCGCGCCGCCAGCACCACCGCCAGCATCAGACCGATGAGAGCGCCAAAGGCCACGGCGAGGCTAGTGACCTGCGCAATGAAGCCGATCAGCGCGGGGCCGAGCAGGATGCCGCCATAGCCCGTGGTCGTCACCGCGGCTATGGCAAGCCCCGGCGGCATGACCTGCTGCCGCCCCGCCGCGCTGATCAGCACCGGCACCAGATTCGCCGCCCCCAGCCCGACCAGCGCGAAGCCCGCCAGCACCGTGCCCAGCCCCGGCCCGGCCACCATCAGCCCCAGCCCGACCATCACCCCGGCCCCGCCCCCGGCAAGGGTGCGCAACACGCCAAGCCGCGCCACCAGCCGGTCCCCGGCCAGCCGCGCCACTGTCATCGCCACCGAGAACACCAGAAAGCCCAGCCCCGCCTGCGCCTGCTCCAGCACCGCGCGCTCGACATTCAAGAGCGCGCCCCAGTCGAGGATCGCCCCTTCGACCAGAAAGACGATGGCCGCGAGCACCGCGATCAGCAGCACGACGCCGCGCGGGCGCACCAGCGCGGGCGGGGTGGCACCCGCCTGCGCGCGCAGCAGGCGCGGCGCGGCAAATGCCAGCGCAAGCGCGGCACAAACCGCCCCGAGCGCGGCCGCTGCCTGCGGGCTAAGCCCCAGCGTCAGCGCCAGCGTCACCGCGCCTGCCCCGGCGATGCCGCCGACACTCCACATTGCATGAAAGCCCGACATCATCGGCCGCGCGGCGCGGCGCTCGACCTCGGCGCCGTGAACATTCATCGCCACGTCGATCGTTCCAAGTGCCGCGCCGAACACGAAGAGCAACGCCCCAAGCGTGACGACGCTTTCGGCGAGCAGCAGCAGCGGCAGCACCATCACGATCCCGATGCCGCCCAGCAGCACCATCCCGCGCGCGCCGCGCTGTGCGCTGAGATAACCCGTCACCGGCATCGCGATCAGCGAGCCCACGCCGAGGCACAAGAGCAGCAGCCCGAAGGTCGCGTCACTCGCCTCGAGCCGCGCCTTGGCGAAGGGGATAAGCGGTGCCCAGGCGGCCATGCCGAAGCCCGCCGCGAAGAACGCCAGTCGCGTGGCCAGTGCGGGCGGGCTCAGGGCAGGCGGGGTGTCGCTCAGCGCTGTCATGGGATCTTGGGCCTGCAGCGCGGCAAAGGTTTCAGAAGTCGCGGATTTCGGCGTCGGCGATCAACTCCTGCACGCGCAGATTGGCCATGTCGTCGACCCGGCGGTCGAACACGACGCTCTGCATGCGGCGCGTGCTTTGCCGTTCCTCGAACTGCAATTCCCGGGCGCAAAGCATCAGCACGACCAGATTGCCGCCCTCGGTGGTGTTGGCGGAAATCTCGTTCCGGTCGAGGCGCGCAAGCTCCACCGCGTCCGAGCCCGGGGCCTGTTGCAGCAGCACCTCGCGTTCCTCGAGCGCGTTTTCCGGCAGACCACGGGCGAAGGGGCCAAGCTCGGGGCAACTGCGCGCAGTGGCGCGCATCTCGGCGACGCGGGCAAGGTTCTCCTCGCTGCGCCCGCCGGGCAGCAGCAGTCGCTTGTAGGTGACCTGCACCCGGTCGGGCGGGATGTCGCGCGTGCTTTCCGAGGCGCGGAGCTGGAAATAGGCGATCGCGCCGCTCAGTTCGATCGGGCCGATGATCTGGCCGGGGCTGGCATTGCCGATCGCGTTGCGAATCTGGCCAGGCAGGTTGTCGAGCGGCAACCAGTCGAGCCGCCCGCCCTGATCGCGCGATCCGGCCAGCGAGAACTCGCGCGCCAGTTCCGAGAATTCGTCAACGCCGCTCGCACCCTCGATCAGGCCCTGAATCTGGGTGACGGCATCAGCGAATTCCGGGTCGGCGGGCAGGAAGATCTCGGAGATCAGCACCCGCTGCGTCCCACGAATCGCGACCGTGTCGCGCGCCCTGGCGACATCGGCATCGGTGACCTCGATCAGCGCGGGAAACTGCCGCTCGGCAACCCGGCGCCACAAGAGTCCGGCCTCGACAAAGCGCTCGAAGCTTTCGCGGTCGACGCCGTTCTCGGCCAGCGCCTCGATGAATTCATCCGCCGACATGTCGGCCCGCGACGCGAACTCGGTCATTCCCTCGGCCAGATCGTCGCGATTGATCCGCAGCCCCATGCGCCGCGCCGCCTCGATCTGGACGGCCTCTTCGGTCAGGCGGCGCAGCGCCTCTTCGCGCATGTCTTCTGCCCCGGCATTGAGGATCTCGAGAAAGATCATGCGCTGTTCGACATCATAATTGGTGATCACCCGGTCATTCACCTGGCGTGCGGGGGCGAAGGGGCTCTGCGCCTGCGCGGCCGTCGCCAGCACGAGAAGCGCGCCCAGCAGCACGACCAGCACCCCCCACGGGCGCGGCAGGAAAAACAGCGAGAGGTTGCGCATCGGGTCGGCTCCGTTCCTTGGGTCAGCCCGGCCTGCGGGCGATGTCTCCGGCTTACACAGTTTGCCCGCGCTTGTCATCAGGACGCGGCACGGGCAGGACGATCACATCTCGTTGCAGGCACGGCGCGCGCGCCCGGGGTTGCCGCCGATACCCAGCAGGTTGATGTTCAGCCCGAAACTCGTGCGCCCCGCAGCCGCGCTGGCCGAGGCGAATTGCCGTTCGAGCCCCATCTCCATGCGCAGACATTCATTCTCATAATTCAGCCCGACCATCGCCCGGGCCGCCCGGCTTTGGGCAATGTCGTAGCGCCACGAGATGCGGGCCTCCCACATCTCGTCGATCTGGCGCGCGCCCTCCAAGCTCCATTCCGAGGCCATGGCGGCGCGGTCCTCGAACGGATCGGCGAGGATGCGCATGTAGCTGGTCGAGAGGCTGTAGGTTTCGGTGCTCCAGTCCAGCTCGAGCGCCGTGCGCTGCAGCCGCAGATCAGTATCGAAGAGCGAGCGGTTGCTCAGCGTCAACCCGTCCGTCGCATCCAGGCTGCCCGCCAGCAGCCAGGCCGAGCGCGCGCCCGCAAGCGGGCTTGCCGACGAGAACTGGCCCAGATCAGTCGGCCGCCAGATGCGGCCCAGCGTCAGCGTACTCGACCAGCCCTGTGGGTCGTGGCGCGTCCAGCTCAGCCCGAGATTGGCGCGCATCCCCACCTCGCGCGAATCGCGGGCGGCGAAGCGGTCGCGGGCGAAAAGATTACCCTCGTCCAGTTCCGGCAGGCGGTTACCTTCATAGGGCAGCGCGCTGACCTGATCGCGGCTCCAGACGAACTGCGCGACCGGCTCGACCACATGCGACGCCCCCGCGCCGCCAGCGCGCACCAGCGGCCAGCGCAACTCGGCGGTCAGGGTGGGGGTGACGCGGCTCTGGCTGGTCGGGAAGCTGCCGCCGGTATCGCCCAGGCGGAAGTGATCGAGCCCCAGATGCGCCTCGGCGGCCGCCAGAACGCCTCCGGGCAGCACTGCATCGCGCCGCCAGCCCAGATCGAGGCTGACCCGTCCCAGATGGCGCGGCCGCGGCCCGGCCCCGAAGCCCGGCACCGGCTCGGGCAGCCCCGTCGGCAACGGCATCGCGCGGCGATGGGCATGGGCTTCGAGCCGCAGGCTGGCGACCCCGCCCAGCCCCGGCACATCCTCGCGCCGCTCGATCACAGCCTGCCCGACGCGATTGGGCAGCGTGGCATTTACATCGGCCCGCCGCAGCGAGCGGAACTGCAGCAATTGCAGCCGGATGCGTTCGTCGCGGCGGATACGCTCGACCGTGATGTCACTGGTCGGGCGCGACTGAGGGCGGTCGTAATCCTCGAGCACGGTGCTGTCGCTGGGCTGGATCAGGTTGAAGCGCAACGCATAGCCCCGCCCGAGGGCGAATTCTCCGCGCGCCAGACCAAAGCCACGCAGCCCGCCGGGGCGAATGCTGTCGCGCGCCACCAGCCCGCCGAGTTCCAGCCTGCCGCTGGCAAAAGCCTGCCGGTAACGCACTTCGAGCGCGCGCGTGCCACGATTGGCGAGGAACGGCGTCAGCGTCACGTCGCGGTCGGCCCCCAGCACGATGAAATAGGGCGCGCGCAGCCCCACCCCGTGCCCTGTCGAGGCACTGAGGCGCGGGGCCAGAAACCCGGTCGCCCGTTCAAGCCGAGGGTCGGGAACGCGCAGCCGCGGGATATAGGCAACCGGCAGCCCGAACAGGCGGAACTGTGCACCCTCGAAATAGATCTGCTGCTCTTCCTCGTCATGCACCACGCGGGACGAACGCAATTCCCACAGCGGCGTCCGGCGGCGCGCGCAGATCTCGCAAGAGGAGGCGACGACATTGCTGAGTTCGGTGAAGCGCGGGCTCAGCCGCTCTGCCGAGCCTGCCGCCATCTGCAACTGCTCGTCAAAGACCAGCCGTGCCGAGAGGATCAGCGCGCGCTCGAGGTCGTCCGACAATTCGGCCTGATCGGCGAGGATCAGCACCTCGCGCCCCTCATCCAGCACCAGCGGGCCATCGACACGGATCTGCCCGGTCGCACGGTCGTAGCTGACGCGCGAGGCCTGCAGCCGCGCCTCACCGAACAGCGCCTCGACATTGCCCTCGGCGACAAGCCGCGTGCCGCCGTCGATGAACAGCCGGTCGGCGACCAGCGTCGCCACCCCGTCCTGCTGCGCGCGCGCGGCCCCGGACCAGAACAGCGCCGCGACCCACAGCACCAGAAGGCCAAGCACAAGTAACGGGCGCGCATGCCCGTCGCCCTGCCCTGCCCTGCGCTGCGGCGGCATCAGCCTTCCTCCAGGTTCAACAACAGCCCGACGGCCAGCAGAAATGTCGCGACCGGCAACCCCCACGCGGCGAGCGCCACCGGAACCTGCCCGGTCTCGCCCAGAACCTGCGCGAATCTACGCAGAAAGAACAGGGCGAATCCAGCCAGAATCGTCACCAGCGCGCGCAGCCCGGCGCGCCCGGCGCGCATGTGATGGATGCTCAGCGCCAACGCAAGCAGCATCATGCCCACCATCAGCACCGGCAGCGCCAGTTCCATCTGCAAACGCATCCGGTGCTCGAGCGCCGAGAACCCGGCGCGCTCGAGCGCGGCGATGAATCCGGGCAGTTGCGCCAGCGGGATCGCGCGGACCTGCGCAAAGCTGTCGCGGATCTGCTCAGGCGTCAGATCGGTGGGCAGGCCCAGATGCGGGTGCTGCTGCATCTCGGCCTGGGGGTTGAGGGTCGCCAGATCCCAGCGCCGCGCCTCGCGCAACTGCCAGTGACCGGGGCGCAGATCGGCGCGCTGCGCATGGATCCGCACGGACAGCCCCTCGGTCGGGTGAAACTCCAGAAAGGTCACGTCGAACAGCTGTGTGCCGGTCGCCTCGGTGCGCGCGGCGTGGATCACGGTCTGGCCCTCGGCATCGGCCTGCCGCAGCCACAGCCCCTCGCCGCTGACCACCGCCACGGTCGCGCCCCGAAACTGCGCCAGCGCGCGGTGATACTCGCGCGCCGCGGTGGCGACGAGGGGGTTCATCATCGCGACATAGCCCATGCTGGTCAGCAGCAGCGCCAGCACCGGCACCACCATCAGCCGCGACAGGGACCGCCCGCTGGCCTGGATCACCACGAATTCGGACGAACGCGACCAGCCCAGCCCCACCCACATCGCTGCCAGTAGCAGTATCAGCGGGGTAATCTGGTAGAACGCCTCGGGGGTGTTCAGAACGGCAAGGCGCAGCACCGCGCCGAAGCCCACCTCGTGCTCGGCGAGCCTGCGCATCTGCTCGACCATGTCGACCAGCAGCATCATCGCCAGAAACGCCCCGGCGACGATGGCGAAGCTGCGCAAGAGCCGCCCGGTGAGATACCGCGCGAGGATCATGCGCGCCCCTCGCGCGGCCGCCCGAACCCTGTGCCCGAGGCCACCAGCACCATGCCCGCGACCACCAGCGCCGCAAGCACCGGCGGCACGAAGGCAAGCGCTGCAAGCGCCGGATCGCGAAGCGCCGCGCCCGCGCTGGCATTGCCGACGAACTGGATCACCGCCAGCGCCACGACCGCCCCCAGCACCTGCCGCCACGCGCCCAGACGGCTGAACTGGCCCAGAAACACGGCTGCGAACCCGATGAGCGAGGTCATCACCGCCAGCACTGGCTGCGCCTGGCGCGACATCAGCTCGAACCGTGCCTCGGCCAGCGAGATGCGCATCTCGGCAAGGGCCGCCTCATCGGCCCGCCAGAGGGTGCCGGTGGGCAGTTCGCGCACATCCGGGCGCCGCCCCGCCGGACCGATCAGCGCACCCACATCGTAGGTCAGATCGTCGAACACCACTGTCGTCAGCCGCCCCGTCTCGCGCGCATGGACAAGCGCCACCCCGTCAAGCATCACCAGCACCGGCCCCTGCGGCCCCGGCGCCAGCAGCGCCGAGCGGGCATTGTATTCGACATGCACGGCGGCGCGGCGCTGATCCGACAGGAACACATCCAGAAGCCGCCCCTCGGGGGTGATCTCGCGGATATAGGCGACCACACCGTCGGCGGGTTCGAGAAACTCGCCCGCGCGCAACAGCCGCGCGGTTATGTTCTCGGCGATCTCGACCTGACGCTCGGCGAGTTGGGCGCGCGACAGCGGCACCAGCACATGCATCAGCACCGCCAGCATCAGCGCCACGATCACCCCGAACAGCGCCACGGGGCGCAACAGCCGCGCAGGCGACAGCCGTGCGGCTTGCAGCACCACAAGCTCGTTGTCGCGGGTCAGGCGGATGGCGACATAGACCGCCGCCGCAAAGGCCGAGAGCGGCAGGACCACGCGGATCACATTGGGCAGCGTCAGCGCCGAGAGTTCGAGAAACACCCAGAAACTCTGCCCGTCGCTGACCAGCGCGTCGAACAGCATCGCCGCACGGTTCACCCAGTAGACCGACACCAGCACCAGCGAAAAGAATGCGAACACGGCCAGCAGTTGCGTTATCAGATAGCGGTCGATGCGCGGCACATGCGCCCCCTGTTCCCCGGCTGTCGCAGGTTACGGCCCGGGGCACGGGATGAAAAGCGATTCTGCCCCCCGGTTGCGCGAGCCGCGCGGCCCGCGCCCGCGAGCGGAGCATGGGCGGGTGGGTGGGCTTCGCTTGCGGGCGCGGGGCGCGCGCTCAGGCGCTCAGCGCCCAGGGCCTGCGCCCGTCGGCCCAGCCGCGCACCGCGGCGCCGAACGCCTCGAACAAGGGACGCGATACCGGGTCGTGGCCCGCGCGCCATTCGGGGTGCCACTGCACCGACAGCGTGAAGCCGGGCGCGCCTGCCACATAAAGCGCCTCGGGCGTGCCGTCGGGGGCCTTACCATCGATGACGATGCGCGCGCCGCGAGTCTTGACGCCCTGCCCGTGCAGTGTGTTGGTCATCACCTCGCGCGCGCCCATCAATCGGTGAAACACCCCGCCCTCGGCAAAGCGGACCACATGGCGCAAGGCGAATTTCTCCTCGAGGGTGCCGTCGGGCGGCATGCGGTGGTTCATCCGCCCCGGCAGATCGCGGATCTCGGGGTGGAGCGTGCCGCCAAGGGCGACATTGACCTCCTGAAAGCCGCGGCAGACGCCGAAGAAGGGTTGCCCGCGCTCGACACAGGCGCGCACCAGCGGCAGGGTAATCGCGTCGCGCGCGCGGTCGAACGCGCCATGCGCGGGCGTCTCATCCTCGCCATATTCCTCGGGGTGCACATTGGGGCGCCCGCCCGTCAACAGAAACCCGTCGCAGACCTCGAGCAGTTCGGCGACCGAGACGAGCTTCGGGTCGGCGGGCACCAGCAGCGGCAGACAGCCCGACACCTGCGCCACCGCCTCGGAATTCATCGTGCCGCCCGCATGGGCGGGATATTCGTCATTGATCAGATGCGAGTTGCCGATGATGCCGACGACGGGTCTGTGCATGTCACGTCCCTGAAAGCTGCCGCCCTACCCTAGCAAATCGCACGCCGAGGTCGAGAGGCCAGTGGCCGCGCCCCTCAACCGGTCCATGCAGCGCGCGGCAGTGCGAGATAATGCAGCATCTCGGGGGTGTCGCGCTGCGCCGAACACTCTGCGATGTCGCGCCCCGTCTCGACGAACCCGGCCGCATGCAGAAGCCGCAGCGAGGCGGGGTTGTCATGATAGACCGAGGCACGCAGCGCGGGCAGATCGCCCTGTGCGAACGCCCAGCCGATGAAGCCGCCGAGTGCGGCGCGCATGATACCCCGCCCCGCTGCGCCGGGTGCGATGAAATAGGCCAACTCGTCACCCGCCCGTCCCACCAGCCCGATGCTGCCGAGAAACCCGCCATCGCCATCGGCTATGGCCAACCGCATGGGCAGCGCCGCGCGCGTCGCATGGTCGGCGACCAGCGCGCGCGCCTCGGCCAGCG
>PXES01000287.1 GCA_003564655.1 Paracoccaceae bacterium | reverse complement strand
GGGGGCGCGCGCCCGCGAGCGGGGCGTGGGCGGTTGGGTGGGCTCCGCTCGCGGGCGCTTTTCTTTCTCCAGAGGGGGTGGCCGTCGCAGGGGGCATTGAGCCCCCGGCGACGGCGCTGCCGCGGCATCTGCGCGCCCGCGGCTCACACCACCTGACCCGCCGCCCAGCCCGAGGACCAGGCCCACTGGAAATTGTAGCCCCCCAGCCAGCCCGTCACATCGACCCCCTCGCCGATGAAATAGAGCCCCGGCACATCGCGCGCCGCCATGCTGCGCGCATCGAGCCCGCGCGTATCGACCCCCCCCAGCGTCACCTCGGCGGTGCGATACCCTTCGGTGCCCACCGGACGCAGCCGCCAGCCATGCACCCGGTCCCCCAGCTGTGCCAGCGCCGCCTTGGGCTGATCGGCGAGGTTGCCGCGCAGGCCCAGCCCCGCCACCACCTGCCGCGCCAGCGCCTCGGGCAGATGCGCGGCGAGCGCCGTGGCCACCCCCTGCCGTCCGCGCTGCGCCCGCGCTGCCCTCAACACGCCCGCCACATCCGCACCGGGCGCCAGATCGACCTGCAATTCCATCCCCTCGCGCCAGTAGCTCGAGATCTGCAGGATCGACGGCCCCGACAGCCCGCGATGCGTGAACAACAGCCCCTCGCGAAACGCCATCCCCGCGGCCGCGACCTCAGCCCCGACCGACAGCCCCGCCAGCGGGCGCAGCGCGTCTAGCTGCGCGTCCGAGAAGGTCAGCGGCACCAGCGCCGGGCGCGTCTCGGTCACTTCCAGCCCGAACTGGCGCGCGATGGCGTAGCCGCGCGCGGTCGCGCCCATCTTGGGGATCGACTTGCCGCCCGTCGCCACCACCAGCGCGCCCGCCTGCACCGGCCCGGCACTCGTCTCGACGCGGAACCCCTCGCCATGGGTGATCTCGCCGACCTCGCAGGCCAGCCGCAGATCGACCCCCGCCGCGCGCAGATCGCCCATCAGCATGGCAATGATCTCGCGCGCCGAGCCGTCGCAGAACAGCTGCCCCAGCGTCTTTTCATGCCAGGCGATCCCCGCCGACTCGACCCGCGCGATGAAATCATGTTGCGTGTAGCGGCTGAGCGCCGAGCGCGCGAAACGCGGGTTTTGCGAGAGAAAACGCTCGGGGCGGATGTCGCGATTGGTGAAGTTGCACCGCCCCCCGCCCGAGATGCGGATCTTCTCGCCCGGGGCCTTGGCGTGGTCGATCAGGACCACGCTACGCCCGCGCCGCCCGGCCTCGATGGCGCAGAACATGCCCGCAGCGCCCGCGCCCAGCACGATCACGTCACAGCGCGTCATTCGGGCCCCCTGGCCCGCCCGCGCAAGCGGGCACGGCCCGGCGCGCGCACCCCGCAGGGCGCATCATCCATCCCCGGCGCGACGCAGCCGGGGTGCCAAAGCCGGGCCGTCCCCCCTCTCGCGGTCACGCCTCCTCCGCGCTCTGGCGCGCCCACATCTGCGCATAGCGTCCCGCGCGCGCGAGGAGCGCCTCATGCGTGCCTTCCTCGACGATGCGCCCGGCCTCCAGAACGATGATGCGGTCAGCCTCGACGACCGTCGAAAGCCGGTGCGCGATGGTCAGCACGGTCCGCCCCTGCCCCATGGCGCGCAGGCTCTCCTGAATGCTCTGCTCGGTCTGGGTGTCGAGCGCGCTTGTCGCCTCGTCCAATAGCAGGATCGGCGGGTTCTTCAGCAGTGTCCGGGCAATCCCCACGCGCTGCTTCTCGCCGCCCGAGAGTTTCAGCCCGCGCTCGCCCACAGTCGTCGCATACCCTTCGGGCAGCCCCTCGATGAACTCGTGAATACGCGCGGCGCGCGCCGCGGCCTCGATCTCGGCCTGGGTGGCGCCCTCGCGGCCATAGGCGATGTTGTAGGCGATGGTGTCGTTGAAGAGCACCGTGTCCTGCGGCACCACGCCGATGGCCGCGTGCAGGCTCGACAGGGTGACCTCGCGCAGATCCTGCCCGTCGATGCGGATCGCGCCGCCGGTCACATCGTAGAAGCGGAACAAGAGGCGCCCGATGGTCGATTTCCCCGACCCAGAGGGGCCGACAATCGCCACGGTCTCGCCCCCCGCCACACGCAACTCGATACCGCGCAGGATGGGCCGTGCGGGGTCATAGCCGAATTCCACGCTGTCAAAGACCACCTCACCCTTTGCCACCGCCAGCGGCGGCGCGCCGGGCGCGTCGCTGACATCGGGGGGCTGGTCGAGCAGGTCGAACATCTCGGCCATGTCGACCAGCGCCTGGCGGATCTCTCGATAGACCGTGCCGAGGAAGTTCAGCGGCATGGTGATCTGGATCATGTAGGAATTGACCAGCACGAAATCGCCCACGCTCAGATCGCCGCGCTGCACACCAACCGCCGCCAGCACCATCACCACCACCAACCCGGTGGTGATGATCAGCGCCTGGCCGAAATTCAGCAGTGCCAGCGAATAGTTGGTGCTGACCGCAGCCTCTTCGTATTTCGCCATGGCGCCGTCATAGCGCCGCGCCTCCATGTCTTCGGCGTTGAAATACTTGACGGTCTCGAAATTCAGCAGGCTGTCGATGGCCTTCTGGTTCGCATCCGTGTCCTGCTGGTTCATGATCCGGCGCTGGCGCACGCGCCATTCGGTGATCTGGAAGGTGAACCAGACATAGAGGCTGATCGTCACCACCACCGCGACCAGATACCACACATCGAACAGCCAGAAGAAAATCACCGCGATCATCAGCAGTTGCAGCATCAGCGGAAAGATCGAGAACAACAGGAAGCGCAGCAGGAACTCCACCCCCTTCACGCCCCGCTCGATGATCCGGCTGAGGCCCCCGGTCTTGCGGCTGATGTGATAGCGCAGGCTGAGGCGGTGGATATGGCCGAAGGTCTCGAGCGCCAGTTGCCGCAGGGCGCGCTG
>PXES01000067.1 GCA_003564655.1 Paracoccaceae bacterium | reverse complement strand
TGGCTGACGCCGAGTTCCTGCGCCGCTGCCGAGAAGCCCGACAGGCGCACGACCGCCTCGAAGGCGCGCAGAGAGGCATAGGGAAGGTTTATAATCATATTAGCCAGCCTAATGAGACCCATTACGGGATTCAAATTGCATGACCCGTGCCGCAAGCTCTAGCATGACGAGTATGATCGCGTCACTTGACACCAGCACCGCGCCAACGCCCGAGGCAGGGGCGCGCAATCTGCTGATGAATTGTGCGCAGGCGCGACCCGGCGAACGGCTGCTGATCGCCTATGAGCCGCCGGAGTTCGGATATTGCGAGCCTGAGGCGGTCGAACTGGTCGCGCAGGTGGCGGTGGCCATGGGGATGTCGGTAATCACACATGATGTCGGCTTCAACCCGGATAATCCGAAGTTCTCACCGGCGCTGCTGGCACGGGTCGAACAGGCTGATATCGTGCTTTTCCTCGCCCGGTTGGGCGACCAGCTTCGCTTCTCGAACATGCCCGAAGGAAAGCGGATCATCGTGAGCTTTGCCGTGCGGCGTGCATTGTTCGCGTCGGGCTTTGGCAATGGCGACCATCGCGCGTTCCTTAGGGTCAAATCCGCGGTGAACGCGGCGCTGGACAGCGCGCAAGAGGTGAGGATCACCTGCCCGCTTGGCACGGATGTGCGCGGACGCCCCCGGATGAACCTCGCCCCGGGGGGCGACACCTTGATCCTGCGCTTTCCGATGTCGGTCTTCACCCCCTGCCCGGCGCACAGTTTCTCCGGGCGGGTGGCTCTTGGTTTCCTGACCGGTGCGGGCGCGCGCTACTACGACGATTACACGATCGAGTTCGACGCACCCCTGCACGCCCTGCTGCACGAGGGCCGCCTGACCGGGTTCGAGGGCAACGCCCGCGACGTGGCGCGGGCCAATGCGCAATACGACCGTGTCGCCGGGCAATTCGGCATCGCACGGGATTTCGTGCATTCCTGGCATGCGGGCATCCACCCCGCCTGCGGCTTTCCATGGGACATGCGCGCGAATTGGGAATTGTGGGGCGGCGTGGCTTTCGGAAATCCGCGCATCCTCCATTTCCATACCTGCGGGGCCTATGCGCCGGGCGAGATTAGCTGGAACGTGTTCGACCCCACCGTGACGCTCGATGGTGTCGCGCTGTATGACGCGGGCGTGCTGCACGTCGACCGGTTGCCGCAAGGGCCCGAGATGCTGGCGCAATACCCGGAGGTGGCCGCGCTCTTCCGCGCGCCGGACCGGGCCATCGGGCAAGAGGCACGCCACATGCCAACGGAGGCAATGGAATGAGCCAACCTGTCGTCACGCCGCTGACCCAGGCCCTCGCCGAAGGCAAGCTGACCCGCGACGAGGTGAAATCCTTCATGCAGCGCTCGGACGGCCCCGCGCTTCGGCGGCTGGCCTTGTGGGTCGCCGTGCTGGCGGGGACGACCACGCTCATCACGCTCGCATGGGACAGCTGGCTGATCTGGCCCGCGATGTTCCTGCAGGGGGTGGTGCTGGTGCATCACTTCTCGCTCCAGCATGAATGCGTGCATTACACGGCGTTCCGCACACGCTGGCTGAATGATCTGGTGGGCCATCTCTGCGGGCTGGTCATCATGCTGCCGCATCGGTTCTTCCGGTATGAGCATTGCGACCACCACACCTACACCCAGCTTCCCGGACAGGACCCGGAACAGGTGCCGATGCCGCAGAACCTCGGGGCCTATCTGCTTTACCTGTCGGCCCTGCCCTACTGGAAAACCAAGTTTGCCGAGGTCGCCCGCCACGCCGCCGGGCGGCTGTCCGAGGCCGAGTTGCGTTTCATCCCGCGCGAGGAGCGCGCCACTGTCGTCCGCGATGCGCGGTTGATGCTGAGCTTCTACGCGGCGCTCTTCGCCGCCATGGCGCTGAGCGGCTGGTGGGGGCTGGTCTGGTACTGGATCATCCCGGTGTTTCTGGGCGAGCCGGTGATGCGCTTCATCCGCATGACCGAGCATGTCGGCCGCCCCGAGGTCGCGCAGATGAGCGACAACACCCGCACCAACCTGGTCTCGGCCCCGTGGCGGTTTCTGTGCTGGAACATGAACTACCACGCCGAACATCACTACGTCGCCTCGGTCCCGTTCCATGCCCTGCCGCGCCTGCACGAACGCCTGCGCGATCACATCCATGTCGAGCCGCGTGGCTATCTGGGCGCGCATCTCGATATCCTGCGCCAGATGCGCGCTGCGCGGGAATGACCGAGTGGTGCGACGTGATCGCTGTGGCCGATCTAGAGTCCGGCTGGGTCACGCGCGTCCGGATGGGCACGCGCCTGATCGCGGTCTATGACACGCCCAGCGGCATCTACGCCTCGCTCGCGCTGTGCAATCATGGCGGGGCGGATCTGTGCGACGGGTATTTCGACGGCCATGTGATCGAATGCCCGCTGCATCAGGGCGCCTTCGACGTGCGCGACGGCCGCCCCATCGCCCCGCCCGCGCCCCGCCGCATGCGCGTGTTCGAGGCGCGTGTGCAGGACGGGATGGTGCAGTTGCGGTTGTAAGGTGCAGTCCTGTGCGCACCGTCTGCGCTTTGGCGGCGCCCTATCAGACCGTTTCCTGATGATCGATTCGCGCAGCCTCTTCCAAGCGTGCCGCAAAGCGCCCTCGGGCCAGTGGGGAGGGTGGGTGGGAACGGCCCGAGGGCGCTTTGCGAGAATGCGGTCATGACAGGCTGCATCGATATACAAACCGATCACCCGAAAACCGTCTCAGCCCGCGGCCTCGGCCAGCGCGCGGGTCAGCATGGGCGCATAGCTGCGCGCGACGGCGAGGTCAAAACCCTCGGTGTATTGCGCCACCAACGCCGACACACCGAATGCGCGGGTGAAGCTGGCCCCGTCGGGCCCGAAGCGCGTCGGATGCAAGTCAAGCGGGCAGGCAATGGCGAGGATCGCGTCGGCCTCTGGCCCCGTGATGCGGAAAAAGGCCAGCGTGTCCGAGACCCGCACGATGGACAGATCCGGCGGTGCCTCGGCGGGGCGCAGCGTGGCCTCCAGCGCCTGCTCACGGTCCAGATCGGCGCGCAGGATCCAATGCTCGGGGCCCAGCCACATCAGTATCCCCTGCCCGTCGCCGCACGCGCTGTTGGGCCGGTCCGGGAAGGGCGGCAGCGCCGCCCCCGCCCAGTCGCGCAGGGCCTCGGCGCGCCCCTTGAGGTCGAAAAGCGCCATGGTCGGCAGCGGGGTTATGGTCACATCATAGCGCATGGTCAGGATCGCAGCCGCTCGCCCTCGGGGTCGTAATGGATGGGCGCGGCCACCCGCACCGGGATCACCTGCCCGCCCTGCAACCGCACATGCGCGGTTTCGCCATGCCGGGCGTGGCCGTTGTCCAGAAGCGCAAGGCCCAGCCAGCGGTCCTGAACCACGCTGCGGACACAGGCGGTGATGAACCCTTCGCTCGCCACGCGCTGCCCGCCGGGGGTCAGGGGCGCGCCTTCGGGCAGGGGCGTGTCGCCCTCGGGGATCACGCCGACCAGTTCGCGCCGCACGCCGCCGCCTGCGCGGCGGATGGCGACCGCGCGCTGGCCCAGATGGTCGGGCTTGGCCTGCGCCATGACCCAGCCCAGCCCCAGATCATGCGGATCGGCGGTGCCATCGACCTCATGCGCCAGCGACAGGAACCCCTTTTCGACGCGCAGCACATGGTTGGCCTCGGACCCCACGGGCAGGATGCCATGGGGCGCGCCCGCCCCCATCACCTGCTGCCACAAGGCGGGCAGGTGGCGGGGGGCGACGTTGACCTCGTAGGACAATTCGCCCGTGAAGCTGACGCGCAGCACCCGCGCGGGCAGCCCGGCGACATGCCCCTCGCGCAGCTGCATGAAGGGAAAGGCCTGCGCCGACAGGTCGAAATCGCAGCCCAGCGCCTGCATCACGGCGCGGGCCTGCGGGCCGCAGATCGTGGCATTGGCCCATTGCTCCGTGACCGGCGTGATGAACACGCGCCAGCCCGGGCGGCTGGTCTGGCGCTGGTATTCCAGATGCCGGTGCAGCGCCTCGGCATGGCCGGTCGAGCCCGAAACCAGCCAGCGCGCCGCGTCCAGCCGAAAGCATACCCCGTCATCCAGGATCAGCCCGTCATCCGTCAGCATCAGCCCATACCGGCCCCGCCTCGGCTTCAGGCTGGACATGCGGTTGGTATAGAGGTGATCGAGAAACGCCGCCGCATCCGGCCCCTTGATCTCGAATTTCGCGAGCGGCGAGCCGTCATAGACCCCCACGCCGAAACGCACGGCGCGGCACTCGCGGGCGATGGCCTCGGCCATCGGCTCGTCGGGGGTGGCCGGGAAATAGCCGGGGCGGCGCCAGCGGGCACCGGCCTCATACATCATGGCACCGCGGTCGATGTTCCAGCGCGTCACCGGGGTTTCGCGCCAAGGCAGGGCAAGGGGACCGTCGCGCTGCCCGGCTATGGCGCCAAACGCAACGGGCGTCCAGGGCGCGCGGAAGGTCGTGGTGCCGACCTCGCCCGGCGCGCGTCCCTGCGCCTGCGCAAGCGTACCGATCACCGTCACGTTGCCGGTCTTGCCCTGATCGAGGCCCATTCCGGCAGTGGTGTAGCGCTTGACCAGTTCAACATCCGCGTAGCCCTCGCGCAGGGCGAGTTCGACATCGGCCACGGTGACATCGTTTTGCAGATCGACAAAGGCCTTGCCGCGCGGGTGGGCAACCTGCCACAGCGGCGTGATCGCATAGGGCAGATCGCTGGCCTGCGGGACCGCGGGCGCGGGTAGTCCTGCGACGCGCGCGCCGACCTCTGCGCCCGAGGCCAGCGCGTCGGGCAGGCCCAGCGCCCCGGCGGCGGCGCCTGCGGCGGTGACATTCTCGACCGCGCGGTCCGGCAGAAAGGCGGCAAGGTCCGCGTCGTAGCGGAGCGTGCCGCGCGCCTGTGACCACAGATGCACGCTGGGGTTCCAGCCGCCCGAAACCGCCAGCAGGTCGCAGTCGATCCGCGCCTCGGCCCCGTCCGGGGATGCCACGCAGACCCCGCGCAGCCCGGCGCGGCCAAGAACGCGCGTCACCACATGCCCCGCCCGCAGCGGCAGGCCAGCGACACGGGCGCGGGCGTCCTCGGGCACCTGATCGCGGCTGTCGATGATTGCCGCAACCACGATCCCAGCGGCGGCCAGATCGGCGGCGGCTGCATAGGCAGAGTTGTTGTTGGTAAACACCACTGCGCGCCGCCACGGCGCCACGGCGTTGCGGTGCAGATAGGTCTGCACGCTGCCCGCCAGCATCACGCCCGGGCGGTCATTCTCGGCAAACGCGATGCCGCGTTCCAGCGCCCCGGTCGCGGTAATGACATGGCCCGCGCGCACCCGCCAGCCGCGCGCGGTCAGGCCGGGGCGGTCGGGCGCGGTTTCGGTGACCATCAGATAGTTGTGCTCGCGGTAGCCCCAGACGCTGGCCTGTTGCAGATGCGTGACCAGCGGCGCGGCCGCCAGTTCCGCCACCACCGCCGCCACCCAATCGCGCGCGGGCGCCCCGTCGATGAGCAGATCGCGCGACAGCAGCGCGCCCCCGGCCTCGACGCCCTCATCGGCGAGGACCACGCGCAGGCCTGCCCGCGCGGCGACCAGCGCGGCCATCAGCCCCGCCGGGCCCGCGCCTGCCACCAGCAGGTCGCAATGGGCGTGCCGCGTCTCGTAGACGCCCTGCGGCGGGTGGTCCGGGGCGCTGGCCAGCCCGGCGGCGCGGCGGATCGCGGGGGCATAGAGCGCCCAGCCCGGCCATTTGAAGGTCTTGTAATAGAACCCCGCCGGGATCGCGCGCGCGGCCAGTTGCACCACCGCGCCCAGATCGAAGCGGGGCGAGGGCCAGCAATTCACCGACCGCGCGGCCAACCCCTCGGTCAGCGGCACGGTCGTCGCCTGCCGGTTGCCCGAGGCATCCGGCCCCAGCAGTTCCACCAACGCAGCAGGCTCCTCGACCCCGGCTGTGACCACCCCGCGCGGGCGGTGATACTTGAAACTGCGCGCCACGGTTCGCACGCCATTGGCCAGAAGCGCCGAGGCCAGCGTGTCGCCCGCAAACCCCGTATAACCGCGCCCGTCGAAGGTGAAGCGCA
Source organism: Paracoccaceae bacterium (assembly GCA_003564655.1). Lineage (GTDB taxonomy): Bacteria > Pseudomonadota > Alphaproteobacteria > Rhodobacterales > Rhodobacteraceae > Roseinatronobacter. The sequence continues at coordinate 6,805 of PXES01000067.1, read as the reverse complement.
GCGGGCGGTTGCGGTCGATCCGGCCGCCAGTTGCCAGCCGCTTACCCGTCATCACTAGCCCCCGCGACGATTTCATGGCTGCGCGTGTCGCGCCAGAGCGTCAGCCAGACCCCGCAGCCGCGCGCGTGCCACCAGTGTTCCTGCACCGGCCCGACCGGGTTGGGCGCCTGAATCAGCCAATCGGTCCAGTCTGCGTCACTCGTCTGCGCGGGGTCCGGGCGAGGGGGACGGACCGGGCCGCCGCAAATGAACTCGCTCTCGTCGCGCGGGCCGCAGAATGGGCAAGGGATCAGCAGCATCAGGGCACCTTTAGCGGGCAGTCGTGGTGCCGGTTTCCATCTGGTAGTCCAGATGCCGGAACCGGCGCAGGGTGAAGTGTTCCATCAGCGGATGCGGCTGGCCGGTGGCGACCAGATGCGCCAGCGTCAGCCCGCCCGCCGGGATCGCCTTGTAGCCGCCCCACCAGCCCGCGGTGACGAACAGCCCCGGCACATCGGTTTCGTCCTGAATGGGCGAGGCATCGGGCGCGATATCCAGATGCCCGCCCCATTGTCGCAGCAGTTTCAGCCGCTTGAAGGCCGGGAACAGCGACAGCAGCGCGGCCACGGTTTCCTCGAAAACGCCCTGCTTGATGTCGCGCCGGTAACTCTGGCCGGGATCGGGCGGCCCGCCGATAACAAGTTCGCCCTTGTCCGACTGGCTCAGATACACGCCCGCATCGGGGCAGTTGACGATCACGTCGATCAGCGGCCGAACGGGCTCTGACACAAAGGCCGTCAGGTTCATGCTGCGCAGCGGCAGGCGCAGGCCGACGGTTTCGGTCAGGCTGGTGGTGTGGCCCGAAACCGCGACCACCACTTTCGGCGCGCGCACGGTGCCGCGCGGTGTCTCGACCCCCGCGATGCGCCCGTCCGCCCCTCGCAGCAGTTGCGTGACCGGGGGGCGCTGGTGAATCTCGCCGCCCATCGCGTCAATGGCGCGGGCATAGCCCCAGGCGACGGCATCATGGCGGTTGGTCGCGGCCTCGGGGTGCAGAAAGGCGCCCAGGATCGGCAGCCGCGCATCCGCTCCGCCCCCGGTCAGCGCGGGCACGCGGCGGCGCAGGTCCGGCAGGGTCAGTTGCCGGTAGGTGGCACCGTGAAGATCCATGATGTGCTGGCGCCGCCTGCGGTCGCGCATCATGCCCCAGCTCTGGATCACGTCGATCATGCCGCGCCGGGTGTGCATGGTGTTGAAGTTCAACTCGCGCGTCATCGCCTCGTAGAGCGCCACGGATTTCACGTAGAAGGGGATCGAGGCGTCGCGCATGTAGTTCGACCGGATGGTGATGGTGTTGCGCGCGATATTGCCGCCGCCCAGCCAGCCGCTTTCCAGCACCGCCACATCGCGGATGCCGTGTTCCTTGGCCAGATAATAGGCCGTCGCCAACCCGTGCCCGCCCGCGCCGATGACGATGACCTGATAGCGGTCTTTCAGCGGCGGGCGGCGCCAGGCGGGCGCCCATGTGGTATGGCGGTTGAGCGCATGGCGCAGCAGATTGGCGAGGGAATATCTTTGCATAGTGGTAATATCTTTTACTATGAATAAAATCACGTCAAGCGATTCAGGCAGGGAGCGCCCGTGATGCTCGAGAAACCGGATATTCATGCTGCCGTGGGCCGCACGCTGAACCGGCTGCGGACAGATCGCGGCCTGACGGTGACAGCGCTGGCGCGGGCCGCCGGGGTTTCGCCCGCGATGGTCAGCCGGATCGAGGCGGCGCAGGTCTCGCCCTCGCTGGCCACGATCTCGGCGCTGGCGGGCGCGCTGCAGGTGCCCGAGATGGCGCTGCTGGCGCAGCATGACGCAGTCGCCGATATCCACCATGTGCGCGCCGGGGCGGGGCTGCCCGCACGCCGCCTGACGCCGGGGCACAGCCATGACTTTCTGCTGCTGGGTCGCCATGAAAACCATGGCTGGCGGTTCGAGGCCGCGCATATCCGCATCGAGGCCGCGGCAGCCGGGCATCTGCCCGTCTACCAGCACGAGGGCCACGCCTTCCTGCGCATCCTGTCAGGCGCGGCGGTCTATCGCTGCGGCGGGCAGGAGTTCGAGCTTGCGCCCGGGGATTCATTGAGTTTCGACGCCAAGCTGCCGCATGGGGTGGCGCGGATCACTGCATGCCATGTGGCGTTTGTGTCGGTGTCATCGCGCCCGGTGTGAGGGGCGCTCAGGTCTGGCTGTGCATCCGGTAGCCGGGGTGAAACACCAGCCGGACCGAGGTAATCACCTGCCCCGCATGCCATGTGCGCCGGTCCAGAACCAGCAACCCGGACCCCGCCGCGCAATCCAGCCGTTCAGCCAGCCCCGCATCCGCCGCGAGCGCCGAAAGCGTGAAATCGCCCCCGTCGAAGGGCACTTCGCGCACCAGCCATTCGTTGGGGCTGATCGCCGTAAAATCGGCCTCCAGCGCCGCCGGGATGGCGTGTGTATTGATCCAGCGGTCTTCGCAGACATAGGGCGCGTTGTCAGCGGTGTAGAGCGCTGCAAGATACAGGATCGGCGCATCGCCCCCCTCCATCCGCGCCTGCACCTCGGGCGGGGGGGCACGCAGGACGCGCGACAGGACCTGACAGCCGAACCGCTGGCCCCTGCCCTCGATCTCGTCGCGGATCAGCGGGATGGTGAATTCGGCGCGCCGGAACGGGGTCAGCGCGACGCGGGTGCCCGCCTTGCGCCGCCGCTCCAGCAGTCCGGCCTCTGCCAGACCGCGCAGCGCCCGGTTGACCGTGGCCCGCGCGCAGCCCAGTTCGCGCGCCAACTCGGCTTCATGCGGGATAAGCGCGCCCGGCTTCCAGACGCGGCGCGAGATGCGTGCGCGAACCTCGTCCTGCACGGCCTGCCAGCCCATGCGCGTCACAGCACGCCCGCCAGATCGCGCATCGCCGTGCGATAGGCCGCCGTGATGGCATCGCGCCGGACATGCTGCCCGTCGCGCACCAGATGCCGCCCTGCCGACCAGATCTCGCGCACCATCCGGTCATCGCCCGCGAAGATGTAGCTGTCGAGCAGCGTGTCCCCGGCCCGGCATGCCAGATCGACATGCCCGCCGTCCAGCGCCAGCATGTCGGCCCAGAGCCCGGCGCGGATCGCCCCGCTCTCGCGCCCTGCGGCTTGCGCCCCGCCGGCAAGCATTGCGTCGAACAGCCGACGCCCGGTCGATGCGGTTTGCGTGGCCAGCACCGCACGCCCCCGGTCGCGCAGGCGCTGCGAATATTCCAGCGTGCGCAACTCCTCGGCCAGCGCGATGCGGATGTTGGAGTCCGAGCCGATGGCGATTCGCCCGCCCGCGTCCAGCCAGCGCGGCGCGTCGAAGATCCCGTCGCCCAGGCTCGATTCGGTAATTGGGCACAGCCCGGCCACGGCGCCGCTGCGGGCCAGCGCTTCGGTCTCGTGCGGCTGCATCTGTGTGCAATGGATGAAACACATCCGCGCATCGGGGGACATGTTGTCCAGCACGAACTCGACCGGGCGGCGGCCGAGGGCGGCTTGCACCTCGTCGACCTCGGCCTGCTGTTCGGCCAGGTGCATGTGCACCGGGCCGTCGGTCAGCGCAGCGATGGCGCCCAGCGCCTCGGGAGCGACAGCGCGCAGGCTGTGGGGGGCAACTCCCAGGCGGCAATCGGGCGGCAGCGGGCGCAATGCCCGCGCGGCCCCGTCCATCAGCCGCGCGAAAATATCCGGGTCGGTGCCGAACCGGCGCTGGCCCGGCCCCAGCGGGCGGCGATCCAGCCCACCATACTGGTAGTGCACCGGCAGCAAGGTCAGCCCGATGCCCGAGGTCTCGGTGGCCGCCACGATCCGCGCCGACATCTCGGCCGGATCGTCATGGGGCGTGCCGCCGGGCTGGTGGTGCAGATAGTGAAACTCGACATTCGTGGCATAGCCCGCTTCCAGCATCTCCATCTGCACCAGCGCCGCGATGGCCTCCACCTGCGCGGGCGTCAGACGGTCGAGGAAGCGGAACATCAATTGCCGCCAGGTCCAGAAACTGTCGCGCGGGTCAGGGCCACGGGCTTCGGTCAGCCCGGCCATGGCGCGCTGAAATGCATGGCTGTGCGCATTGACCGGCGCGGGCAGCAGGATGCCGACCCGCTGTGCCCCGGGCGGCGGCGCGGCGTCAGAGGCGACGCGCGCGATGCGTCCATCCGGCGCGAGCGTGACCGCGACCGCCTGCGCCCAGCCCTCGGGCAGAAGGGCCTGCGCGGCCCAGATGGTCTGACTGTGATTCATCCGTTGACTCACTATTATGTACATACATAAAACAGGAGACACGCGAGCGATTCAAGGCACACCATGCTTCTGACAAACGCAACCCTTGCCACGATGGACGCGCCCGGCCCGTATGGGCTGATCCGCGACGGCGCGCTGGCTCTGGACGGGGATCGAATCGCCTGGGTCGGGCCGGGTGATTCGGTGCCCGCCGGGTGGCGCGACCTGCCCGCGCGCGACCTCGGCGGACGGCTGGTCACGCCGGGGCTGATCGACTGTCACACGCATATCGTCCATGGCGGCAACCGCGCGCGCGAGTTCGAGATGCGGCTGGAGGGCGCGAGCTATGCCGAGATCGCGCGGGCGGGCGGCGGCATTGCCTCGACCGTCACGCAAACCCGCGCCGCGTCCGAGGATGACTTGCTGGCCACCGCCCTGCCCCGCGTCGATGCGCTGATCGCCGAAGGGGTGACGACGCTGGAGATCAAATCCGGCTACGGCCTGGATATCGAAACCGAAGCCCGGATGCTGCGCGCCGCCCGGCGCGTCGCCGACGCCCGCACCGTGACCGTGCGCACCAGCTTCCTGGGCGCCCATGCCGTGCCGCCCGGGATGTCGGCGGATGACTATATCGACACCATCTGCCTGCCCGCGCTGGACGCCGCCCATGCCTCCGGCCTCGTCGATGCGGTGGACGGGTTCTGCGAGGGGATCGCCTTTACCGCCGACCAGATCGCCCGCGTCTTTGACGATGCGCGCGCGCTTGGCCTGCCGGTGAAGCTGCACGCCGAGCAACTCTCGCATATGGGTGGCACGCGGCTGGCGGCGCGTTATGGCGCACTGTCGGCCGATCATCTGGAATACGCCGATGCGGGTGACGCGGCAGCGCTGGCAGACGCAGGCACGGTCGCGGTGATCCTGCCCGGCGCCTACTACACGTTGCGCGAAACGCAGGCCCCGCCGATCGCCGCCTTTCGCGACCACGGCGTCGCCATGGCGCTTGCGACAGATTGCAACCCGGGCTCGTCGCCGATGACCTCGCTCCTGCTGGCGATGAACATGGGCGCGACACTGTTTCGCATGACGCCCGAGGAATGTCTCGCGGGCGTGACGCGCCATGCCGCCCGCGCGCTGGGGTTCACCGACCGGGGCGTCATCGCTGCGGGCGCGCGTGCCGATCTGGCGGTCTGGGACGCCGAGCACCCGGCGGAACTGGTCTATCGCATCGGCTTCAACCCACTGTCACAGCGCATATTCGGAGGCCGCGCATGAGCGTCCCCCTGACCCCCGGCGCGGCCACCCTGGCGCAGCTTGCCGATATCTGGCGCAACAGCCGCCCTGCCCGGCTGGCCGAGAGCGCCCGCCCCGCAATCGACCGCGCCAGCGCGATTGTGGCAGATGCGGCAGCGGGTGACGTGGCGGTCTATGGCGTCAATACCGGCTTCGGCAAACTCGCCTCAGTGCGGATCGCGCCGGGGGATACGGCGCAGTTGCAGCGCAACCTGGTGCTCAGCCATTGCTGCGGCGTAGGGGCGGCGCTGGATATCCCGACCACACGGCTGATGATGGCGCTGAAGCTCTTGTCGGTCGGGCGCGGGGCCTCGGGGCTGCAATGGCAGACCGTCGCGCTGATGCAGGAGATGCTGGCGCGCGGGGTGACGCCGGTGGTGCCGGTGCAGGGCTCGGTCGGGGCCTCGGGCGATCTGGCGCCGCTGGCGCATATGGCCGCGGTGCTGATCGGCGCGGGCGAGGCGTATTTCGGCACCGAACGCCTGACCGCCGAGGGGGCGCTGGCGCGCGCCGGGCTGGCGCCCGTGGTGCTGGGGCCGAAAGAGGGGCTGGGGCTGATCAACGGCACGCAATTCTCGACCGCCTGCGCGCTGGCGGGCTGGTTCACGGCGATGCGGAACCTGGAAAGCGCGGTGGCGATCTCATGCCTGTCCACCGATGCGATCATGGGATCGACGGCGCCGCTTGATCCAGCGATTCACGCATTGCGCGGGCATGCGGGCCAGATCGCCGTCGCCCGCGCCATGCGCACGATCATGGCCGGATCCGAGATCCGCGAGAGCCACCGCGACGCCGACGCTCGCGTGCAGGACCCCTATTGCATCCGCTGCCAGCCGCAGGTGACCGGCGCCGCGCTGGACCTGCTGGCGCAGGCCGGGCGCACGCTGGAGATCGAGGCCAATGCCGTGTCCGACAACCCGCTGGTGCTGGTCGAAAGCGGGCAGATTGTCTCGGGCGGGAATTTCCATGCCGAACCCGTGGCATTCGCCGCCGACCAGATCGCGCTGGCGCTGGCCGAGATCGGCGCGATTGCCCAGCGCCGGGTCGCGCTGATGGTGGACCCGACGCTGAACCACGATCTGCCGCCCTTCCTGACACCCGATCCGGGGCTGAATTCAGGTCTGATGATCGCCGAGGTGACCTCGGCCGCGCTGATGAGCGAGAACAAGCATCTGGCGAACCCCTGTTCGACCGATTCCACCCCCACCTCGGCCAATCAGGAGGATCATGTGTCCATGGCCGCGCATGGGGCGCGGCGGCTGGA
>PXES01000281.1 GCA_003564655.1 Paracoccaceae bacterium | reverse complement strand
TTGCAGGCCTCGGTAAACATGCTGGCATGGGGGCAGGTGACCGTGATCTTCATCGCGATCCTTGGCACTGTGGTCGTCAGCGAATGGGTGTCGGCAAAGGTGCGCCACGCCATCATCTGATTGCGCCGGGCGCTGTGGATGATGTGCGGTCGGGTGTAGCTCCACGCTCTGGGTGACTGCACACACGCTATCCGGGCTGCGATCTCTACGGTCTGGATATTTCCGAACAGATGCTGGAGAGCGCGCGGCATAAACTGGGCACGCGCGCTATTCTGACGCAGGGCGATGCCTGCCAGTTTGAAGTGCAAGCCATCTTCGGAGTGGCGCAGTTAGACCGGATCGTTTTGTCCTACAGCCTGTCCATGATCCCCGACTGGCGCGCGGCGCTGGTAGAAGCCTTGCGCCACCTTGCACCGGACGGATGTCTTCACATCGTTGATTTCGGAGCCCAAGATCATTTGCCGCGCTTTGTCAGTGTGACGCTGAATGCGTGGCTTGCCCGGTTCCATGTCACGCCGCGTCGCGACTTGCAGGACGAAATGATAAGTCTGACACAGAATAGCGGCATGATGCTTGACATGCAGCACCTCTATCGAAGCTATGGTCAGTATGCTGTGATCCGATCACCCTGATTAAGTCAACACGCCAGCCCCATCTGTTCCAGACGAGCGACTGTGGCAGGCAAACGCTCCAGATCACGGCGCACTTCGAGGGTCAGACGCGGGTGCTCTGTCAAAGCCGCCAATGCGCTGAAAACAGGTGGCCAGGCAATTCGGCCATCGCCGGGATGCCAGTGCCGGTCGGCATAGCCGTCCACATCCTGCAGATGCACATGACCCAGACAACCTGCAGCTGCGGCAATGTAATCAACCACATGCGGGGCGTCATATCGCCCATGGCAGATGTCCGCATGCCCTGTGTCGATGGACACGCGCAGATTGGGATGTCCGATCTGACGCACCAGATCGACCCGCGCTGCGGGATCCGTGTCGTCGCAGTTTTCCAGAACGAGCGTGCAACCCATATCGGCCGCGCGGGTCAGCACAGGACCAAGGCAAGTGGCGGCGGCGTCCATCAGGCTGGGATAGACATCCGGGTAATTGGTGTGGTTGAGTTGGTGCCAGTGGTTGAAGGGACTATGGATGACTATCAGATCAGCCCCGAGTGCCTCGGCCACAGCCAGCCCCTGAAGCATTCGCTTCTGGACGACGGCGCGCACCTCGGTATCCGGGGTCGAGATGTCGAGGCCGAAGAACGGCCCATGAATGCCGCGCGGGCCGTGATGGCCGTCCAGTTGCTTTTTCCATTCTGAAAGCAGCTCGGCACGGTCTCGCTCCAGCACGCCACTCTGGCAAAAATCCTGTATTTCCAATGCGCGCCCCGGTCCGCAGACCCAATCGCGGATTGGCGGATAAGTGTCGAGGGTGACAGCGGTTCCCAACAGGGGTAGGGTCATGGTCTTTCCTTCACTTGATGCCGGCGCGCATTACATCCTGCATGAACTTGTGATGAATCAACAAGACGCCGATCAAAAGCGGGATCGCTATAATCAGCGTGTCTCAAATCCATGTCGCGGCACATACAGTGGCGTTTTGACAGTTCCGTGACGCTTTTCGATGCATTGACAGGGTTTTCTCATCGGCGAGTGCTTTATCCGGCTTGCTGACACTGACGTGTCATCGAGTGTGTGTAGGCGTGCGTTTGAATGAACAGAATCGGGTCGAAGCTGATATGACCTTGTCAAAAACTGATCGTCGAACTCCCTCTGTCCCCGGTGGGGGCTTCCATGATCGGATGATGCGCCAGGCTGTCGGGCGTGCAACGGGTGGTCTTGCGCCGTCGGTTCTGGCTGGGGCGATGCTGGATTGGGCGCTGCAGATGGCGGCCTCGCCGGGACGTCAGGCACAACTCGCGGAACGCGCATTGCAGCATGCCGTGCAGCTTTCCCATCCCCTTGGCGCAACAAAAGGGGCGCTGCCGCAGGATCGTCGGTTTGCCTCGCCGCTATGGGATCTGCCGCCCTGGAACCTGATGCGCGACAGCTTTCTTCTGACCGATGACTGGTGGCAAGAAGCCACGCGCGACCTGCGCGGGCTGTCGCCGCAAAGTGCGGCGCAAGTGCGGTTTGCCCTGCGTCAGGCGCTGGACGCCGCAGCGCCGCCGAATTTCCCGCATCTCAACCCCGAAGTGCTCGCCCGCGCGCGCGAAACTGGTGGGCTCAGCCTCTTGCGCGGGATGCAGAGCGTCTGGGAGGGTCTGGCGAATGACGCGAGCAGCACATCAGGGCCGCATCCTGACTTCCCGCTGGGCGAGGTGCTTGCGGCAACGCCCGGAAAGGTCGTGCTGCGCACGCATCTGATGGAGTTGATCCAGTACAGCCCCACGACCGACATGGTGCAGCCTGAGCCCGTCCTGATCGTGCCCGCCTGGATCATGAAATATTACATCCTTGATCTGTCGCAGCAAAACTCGCTCGTGCGCTGGCTGGTGGCGCAAGGCTTCACGGTCTTCATGATCTCATGGCGCAATCCTACGGCCCAAGACGCCAATCTGGGCATGGCGGATTATCTGCAGCAAGGCCCGCGTGCGGCGCTTGATGCCGTGCAGGCGATCACGGGCACAGCGCGGGTGCATGCGGCGGGCTATTGTCTTGGTGGCACGCTGCTGACGATCATGGCGGCGGATCTGGCGCGACGCGGCGATGACCGGCTTTCCTCGGTCACTCTGCTGGCCGCGCAGATCGATTTTTCGGAACCGGGTGAACTGGGCCTGTTCATTTCCGAAGCACAGGTCACGCTGATCGAAGATCTCATGGCCGAGACCGGCTATCTGGACGGGGCGCAGATGGCGGGGGCGTTCACGCTCCTGCGCTCGAAGGATCTGTTCTGGTCGCGCTTCGTGCGCGAGGCGATGCTGGGCGAGCGTG
>PXES01000147.1 GCA_003564655.1 Paracoccaceae bacterium | reverse complement strand
CATGAGTGCCGCACCCAGCGCATCCCCCGACGGCTCGCCCGCGATGAGGAAGACCCTCATCCCCGCGCCCAGAGGAACAGCCCCGCCGCGTCGGCGCGTGCCACCATGTCATCGCGGTCCAGAAGCAGCACGCTCCCGGCCGCGAAGGCAATCCCGCGCAGCCCGGCGGCCTGCGCGGCAGCTACTGTCTCCGGCCCCAGCGCGGGCAGGTCGATGCGCAGGTCCTGCCCGGGCTTGGGGGCCTTGCAGAACACACCCCCCGCGGGCAGGTCAGGCCGCGTGCGGCGCAACTCGGCCAGATGGGCGAGCATCGCATCGGTGCCCGGCAGCGCCTCCAGCGCTAGGCACTGGCCGCGCGCGACGACGCAGCCCTGCCCGACATCGGCCGCGCCCATCGCCTGAAGGATGGCGAAACCGCGCGCGGCATCCTCGCGGTCGCGCTGGCCCGGCTCGGCGGCCCCCAACACCCCCTCGGCGGCGACCAGATCGGGGCAGAGATCCTGCGCGCCCTGCACAGTGATGTCCCCCTCGCCCATCAGCGCGATCACCTCGCGCAGCGTGGCGTCATCGCCCTGTTGCATCGCGCCCATGATGCGGGGCAGAAGCTGCATGGTCGCGGGATCGATCAGCGCGGGGTCAAGGCGCGGGCGATTCACGGCCCCGGCGAAGACCGCCTGCGTCACGCCCAGATCCTGCAGCCGGTCGAGGAAGGGCACCAACTGCTCGAGGCGGAACACCTCCACCCCGTCGCGCGCGCGGCTGAGGCTCTCGAAGCCCGCCATCTCGGCCAGCACGGGAATATGCCCCGCGACCTCGAGCCGGGCGGCGAGGATCTGCGGCAGGCGGCCCGCGCCCGAGATCAGCGCGATGCGGCTCATGTCGGGCGCAGGAAGTTCCGCTGCGTGTCGGCGGTGAAGAAGGCGGCGACCTCGCGGACCACGGCGCTGTCGCTCTCGACCATCAGCGCCTGCGCCAGATCGCCCAGCGCACCCTCGCCCTCGGCCAGCCGCCGATAGGCCGCGCGCAGCGCCGCGATATCGGCGCGGTCCATGCCGCGGCGCTTCAGCCCCACAAGGTTCAGCCCCTGCAACGTGCCGTCCGCCGCCGAGACGAGGCCGAAGGGCATCACGTCATGCGCCACCCGCGTCAGCGCGCCGATCATCGCGCCTTCGCCCACGCGGATGAACTGGTGCAACCCGGCAGAGGCGCCGACGATCACATTGTCGCCGATTTCGACATGGCCCGCGACGCCCGCGTAATTCGCAAGGATCACATTGTTGCCGATCTGCGCGTCATGGCCCACATGCGCGCCCGCCATCACCAGGCAGTTGTCGCCCAGCCGCGTCACCCCGCCGCCCCCCTCGGTGCCCAGATGCAGCGTCGCATTCTCGCGGATGCGGCAGTGCGCGCCCACGATCAGCCGCGTCCGCTCGCCCGCGTATTTCAGATCCTGCGGCACCTCGCCGACCGAGGCGAAGGAGAAGATCACCGTCTCGGGGCCGATCTCGGTCCAGCCGGTGACCAGCGCGTGCGGCTTGACGGTCACACCCGCGCTCAGGGTCACCTCCGCGCCGATGATCGCGAAAGGACCGACCGTGGCGCCCGCGCCGATCTGCGCGCCGGGCTCGATGATGGCGGTGGGGTGAATCGTCGCGTCGGGGTCGATCATGGTGCGGTCACTCGGCCGCCGTGGCGCCGAAATCGATCATTGCGGCGAATTCGGCCTCGGCGGCGACCTGCCCCTCGACCTTGGCCACGCCCTCGAATTTCCAGATTTTCGTCGAGCCGCGCTTGACCGTCACATGCAGCTCCAGCACATCGCCGGGGACCACCTTGCGGCGGAACTTGGCCTTGTCGATGGACATGAAATAGACCAGCGGCGCCTTGTCGCCAAAGCCGACCGACAGGCCCACCAGCACGGCGGCGGTCTGGGCCATGGCCTCAACGATGGGGACACCGGGCATGATCGGCGCGCCGGGGAAATGGCCCTGGAAATGCGGCTCGTTGAAAGTGACGTTCTTGATGCCCACCGCCGAGTGCCGCGCCTGGATATCGCGCACCTTGTCGACCAGCAGGAACGGGTAGCGATGCGGGATGATGCGCATGATCGTGGCCAGATCGGCCTGCGACGGGGTCTGCTCGGTCATGGGGCGTCCTTCGGTCGGCGCGGAATTCGCCCGTCCGTCTAGCAACTGCCCGTAGGGCTGGCAAGGCTGCGGCGCGCAACGGACGCAGCGGCAGGGCAGGGCGCGTGCCCGATCGCGCATGTCGGCGCCAGAGCCGCAGGCGCCGACATGCGGCGCGCCGCGATGCACCGCAACCCCGCACCGGCAGGGCACAGACGCAGCAGGTCGGACGGCCCCGGCAACCCGGGTGTCGTTACGCTGTCGACATCGATCCGCGCCGAGGTCGTGCGGGCGCATTCGACGCGCCATCGACCGGCCCCAGCACCTGATCGGCCAGCCCGAGCACGGCGGCCAGATCGTCAGAGGTTTGCGCCGCATCGATCTGGTCGATGAAATACTGCGCCAGATCGCCGCTCTTTGCGGCCCGCAGACGCGCGCGTTCGACGCAGAAGGCCTCTTCGTCCACAAGCACCGACTCGCTGATGCCCGACAGGCGGCGCACCCGCTCGAGCCGTGCCTCGGTGCAGTCGATCAGCCCCGCCAGCGCGCGTGCCCGGCCCATATCGACCGTCTTGCCGATATAGTCGTAAGCCCCGTTGCCCGACATGCGCAGCACCCGGTCCATGCGCGGATCGACAACGGCGATCACATCGCTGATCCCCGACGCGATGGCGTATTCCAGCGCCCCGAGATTCAATTCGCAGGTCGCGTGGGCGATCGTGCCCGCGCCGCGCCCGGTGCCCAGCCGCTCGGTATCGACGCAGAACCGCGTCGCTTCCCAGATATTCGGCGACCGCAGGGGCGGCTCGCCGTCGAGGATG
>PXES01000073.1 GCA_003564655.1 Paracoccaceae bacterium | reverse complement strand
GGCTTGAAGTTCAGCACGGTCGGCGGGGCCAAGATAAAGGCAGATGTCAGAGCGTCTCATGCACCCAACATCGCACATCAGAACGACATTGGGAATCTTATGTCAGGTGGTGAACACTAGGGAGTGGTGTAGCTTTGGATCAGGGTGTGCTCTATCTCCCTTATTGGCTTCTTGGCTACGAAGCCATGGTGTCGCTGTTTGTTGATCGGTCTGATCAAAACGCGCCAAATCAGGCGATGGTAATGTCGAACAGTATTACTGACGCCAAACGTCAATTCCTTCAGGACGGCGGGCACGCGGAGGTTTTGGCGAATTTCACAGTCGACAGTCCAGTTCCGTTTCCAATCAAATCGGTTCTTGATCGCCTGAAGGCACTAGATTCTGAGCGTGTGCCAGGCTCAGGTAAGGACGGCACGAAGGCAGGAGATTTCAACGGAAAGCTTAGTCGCCTGGTCGCGCGGTTTGAGGCAAAGCAGTCTGATCGCCGCTTGGGTTTCCTCTTCAAACCTCATGTAGAGTGTATGACCATGGAATGGTTGCCAAAGCTTGCGCACTTGCTGACGGGTAGTAGAGGTATTCAGGCAGACAAGAATGGTGGCATAAAGATTATCGACTTTTCAGAGGTGCCATCTGACATTTTGCCCTTGATGGTCAGCCTGATCGCACGGTTAATTTTCAATATCACGCAGTGGACGCCTGTCGAAGCGCGTCATCCAGTTGCGCTATTCTGTGATGAGGCCCATCTCTACATCCCTGAGCGAGCGGGACGGGACGGGGTTGACGACATTTCGGTCGGCATCTTCGAACGGATCGCAAAGGAAGGTCGGAAGTATGGTATGGGCTTGGTTGTCATCAGCCAGCGGCCTTCCGAGGTTAATCGTACAGTTCTGAGTCAGTGCAACAACGTGATCGCAATGCGTCTGACAAATGGAGATGATCAATCGGTTATTCGGCGGCTCCTCCCTGACAGCCTTGGAGGGTTCGGTGATCTGCTTCCCGTCTTGGACGTAGGCGAAGCTCTCGTTGTCGGCGACGCAAGCTTGCTGCCGACGCGGGTGCGGGTTGGCGAGCCAAGGTTCAAGCCAAACAGCGCGACAGTTGAATTCTGGGATCGGTGGGCCGGGGATGTGCCGAAGGCGGAGATTGAGAGGGCTGTTTTGTCGTGGCGGCGTCAGAGTACCCGCTAGGAAACTGACCCCAAGTCTTGCGGAGCGCGGGTGCGAGGGGCCAATTGACAGCCTGCTGCGCATACCAGTCACATAACCATGCTTATCCGACATGCCGAAACCGACTGAGCAGCTTTTTTTTCCCTCTGCTCAGGGGTCCGACAGGAGCCACTTCGGAAAATCTCCGATGGTTTCTGCGCTGCTACATGCGTCGACGTTCATAACGGCAGCGGCACTGGTCGCCATACGTCCTCCGGGTTTTCCCTGACTACTCGGATCCGCAGGACGTGACTGATCTGGAAGTTCGTCATTACCTCGTCGAGGATGGCCGAGCTTTCCATCCCCGATAACGCAGGATCACCGATCCAACCTGATGCCAGGTCCTGGCAAAGTGCGTCGAGGCGACGGCCGCGAACCGGGGCCGGGGGTAGTCGCTGCCCAGCTATGGTATGAGCATCGGCCGCGATTATGGGGTTCTTGTCCCAGTACCCGCTACCGTACCAGTCGAAGTCACGATTCTTCGCAACGAGCACCACTCTGGCGCAAGGCGTTGCCAGCGTGAGCTTCCGGCAAACATCCTGCAGCTCTGACCACATCAGGTCCGGCATTCGACCGGAGTGTGGGATCGTTCGGAAGATCAACGGAAAGCCGTAGCCGCAGAACATCTCTTCAGTGTCGAACCAGATCTGCAGGAGGACATCGATCGTCGGGCCGCCGCGCATGCCGCTCCGGGCGGCAACGAATACGTCGGTCGCGATCCGATGGGTCTGCAGGAACTTCAACGGAGGACTGTCAGCGTCAATGGCAGGCGTTGCCGTCAGGCGAACGTCTTGCAGGGCGGATGCCAGCAGGTCGACCCAAGCCCCTGCGAAATCGTCGATTCCCGACTCGCGGTCGCGCTCGACGACCCAGGTGAATGCGGTGCTGAACGCCTTCTGCAGGTTCTCGATCGAAAGGTCAGTTCGATGGGTGTTCATTCTCCGAACCTCTCGCTCACGCGTTGTTCTGCCGTGTCTCCCGAGCGTAGGCGCAGCCAATACCGCGTATGCCGCCGCTCCCCAGTACGGCTAAGCGCACCCATCTCCACCAGGTCCTGCAGGTCCCGCGTTGTGGTGGCGCGTGACGTGCCGGTCATGGCGATATAGTTCTCGGCGCTGAGGCCGCCTTTGAACCCGTCCGGCCCTTCGCGGAACATGCGTTCGATCACTTTCGCCTGCCTGTCGTTCAGTCGATCACGGAACCGGTCGTAGAATTTCGCTTTGGCGATGAAGAAGGCGACCCGTGTCAGCGTCACCTGCTGCGCCTTCAGAACGACCTCGGCGAACCAGATCAGCCAGCCAGTGACGTCCAGCGTTTTCTGGTGGGTCTCGAGCTGGTCGTAGTAGGCCTTCCGTTCCCGTTCGATCGTGTAGGCCAGCGCGATCAGGCTCGGCTGGCCGATACTCTGGGCGAGGGACTTTTCGGCCAGGGCGCGGCCGAGGCGGCCATTGCCATCCTCGAAGGGGTGGATGCTCTCGAACCAGAGATGGCCTAGCGCCGCGCGGGTCAGCGCAGGTAGGGGCGTTGGACCGTCTGCCGCTGTACGGTTGAACCAGTCGACGAACACCTCCATCTGGGCTTGGACCTGCGCCGAGGGTGGTGCTTCGAAATGCACCGTCGGTCGGTCGACGCGACCAGAGACGATCTGCATCGCATCGGCATGCCGCCGATAGGCCCCAATGGTCTCGAGGCCACGGTCATGGGATAGCAGCATACCGTGCCAGCGGCTGAGGGTCTCGTGGGTCAGAGGC
>PXES01000049.1 GCA_003564655.1 Paracoccaceae bacterium | reverse complement strand
TTCGGCGGTTCGCGCCAGTCGCTGCAATCCCAGCCGGTCAGCGCCTCGACCTCGCGGATGTCGTCCTCGTAATACGGCAGCACCTGCAGGAACTCTTCGCGCGTCAGCTTGCGGTTGTAGCGCCAGACATTGACCTTGCGCAGTTGCGGCAGCTCGAAATCCTCGGGCCCGCCGACAAAGCGCACGGCGCGGCGCACATGCTCGGGCTGGTCGCGCTGGAACGCCTCGTATTTCATCAGCAGCACGTTCTCGGGCGGAAAGACGCGCTGCACCTCGCGCAGCTGCGCGGCGTAGCGGCCCGTATCGACATAGCGATACTTGTTCTCGCGCGCGACACGCACATCGCCGCCCGACTCGACCTCGACCCGCACGGCGGTCATGAAATCGCGCTTGTCGCGCAGCCGGGCGCGGCGGAAGTTCCAGGCGGAAAACGCGCGCCGCACGGGCGAGCGCAGGATGGCGATGACCTTGATCGCGGGGTTGTAGTCATGGATGCGCTGCAGGCACCACGGGTTCTTGAGGTAGCTCGGCGTCGCCTCGCCCAGGATGGCGCCCTTCGGGGCCAGCAGGAACCAGCGATGCAGCGCCGAGAAATCGGTGCCGTCGCGGTAGCGGCTGTCATGGTCGAAGAAGTTCAACTCCTTGTTGAGCGGCCCATAGAGGCCCGGCGTGCGGCGCAGATAGTCGAACAGCGCGCTGGTCCCGGCCTTCTCGGCCCCGATGATGACGAATCCCAGCCGGGGCCGGGCGTTCAGAAAGGCGCGCATGGCATCCCCCGAAGATAACTGGCTGTGACCGGGCGGGCCGGTGGCCGCTGTCTAACGCAAGCGCGCGCGGGGGGCCATGGGGGTTGCGGGCGGAGTTGACGCAAGAGCCCTCAGACCTGACAAGCCTACCACCGAAACACCGAGAAACCTGTCTTCTGTAGGAAGGAACGCATAGGTACGTTTCGAAAGACGGGATGAAGCCTCGGCAGTTCGTACTATGACTTCCGCGTTGTCTTGCGCGGAACGATTTAATTCGATATATTTAAATTCATGTCCAAAAACGAGCTTATCGGCAATGAAAACTTTCGAAGCGCGAGCGTACTCAATCTCTGACTTCCTTGAGTGGCACGAGGACAAAAAGCTTGAGTTGTCTCCAAAATTTCAGCGTCGAAGTGTTTGGAGTAATACCGCCAAAGCTTTTCTTGCTGACACGATCATAAGAGGGAAGCCATTCCCAAAAGTTATTTTCATGCAAAAGTTTGTAGACGGAAGGACTGTTAGGGTCGTAGTGGATGGGCAGCAACGATTGCGTGCGATCATCGACTTTGTAAATGATGGGATAAGGATATCAAAGGCTCATAATCCCAAATATGCTGGATACCTATTTTCAGATCTGCCAGAAGAAGTTCGATCAGATTTTCTTTCATATAATGTTGGATGCGATGTTTTGGGGGAGTCTCCAACAAGTGAGTTGCTGGATATATTTGCAAGAATAAATCGATATTCTGTAAAATTGAATGCTCAGGAGCTTCGAAATGCAAATTATAGTGGATACTTCAAAACAACAGCTTTTAATATCGGCTATGATTATGTTGACTATTGGTTGGAGGCAAGAATCTTGACTCAAGCTAACGTCAACAGAATGGGTGAGGCTGAGCTTGCCTCAGATTTGTTAGCTATGTTCGTTGACAAAGTGCAGAGTAACAAGGCTATCGAGAGGTTTTATAAAGATTACGAAGACGAAGAAGGTGCTGTTCCTGAGGCTGCGAGAAAGCTAAAGGAATGCATTCGGATTGTCTCAAGTATTTTTCCGGTAGAGGACCTTGCACAATCTGCATGGAGACGGAAGCATCTCTATTATAGCTTGATTTCAGTTGTAGGTCATATCTCATTTGGTTTTACGAACTTGGAGCACACTAAATTGAGCAATGATATTTTTGTTGATAGAGCTAAGTTGCAGGCGGTTTTGAATTCAATCGGTTCGGACCATGAGCGTTATAGCCCGCAGCCAATGCGCGCATCTGCGCCTGAAGGACTTAGGAATTTCATTCGAAACTCAACATTGGCGACTACTGACACGAAGGCTCGAGTCGAAAGAGCAGAATATATTATTAGAAGGTTAGAGGCGGAAATTGGATCTTAGCGAAGAAATTGAGACCTTTGACGACACATGCCGACATCTCAAGTTGAGAGTACGTGCCGTTTCAGGTCTTGATAGCTCTTCTGTGGACGCTCAGTTTATCGCTGAGGCGATCTGCTTTAAGCTTTTTCGAGTTCAGGAGCGACTTACTAGATCTTTTTTCTTGCACTGTTGCACGGCGCCTGAGACGTTGGCAGGTAAAAAGATAAAAGCTAAGCTTGTTTGCCCAGATTTTGACGTGGCCGAGGCGATTCTGAAGGGGCAGGGAAGGTTCATTGAATGGGGAAAGGTGGAAGAGATAAAGAAGCTTTCCAACCTAATTTTCGAGAAAGGTTATCCTGTAAGTGATTTTCTTGTACCCAACTCACAGATCATGAGCGACTTGCATAAGATCAGAAACTATATCGCTCATGACAGTAAAGAAGCAAGGTCGAAATTCGTTGGTGTTGCAAAGTCATATATTCGCGTCGAGGATGAAGTCCCTGAACAAGCTGGAGTTTTGCTCCTATACAGAAAAAGGCCTTCTGACAGCAACTTTCTAACGAAGATATGTGGTAAGGTAAGGCAATTTTCGCGTCAAATCGAAAGCCTGTAGCCCTCACCCATCCATCTTCAACGCCGAAATAAACGCCTGCTGCGGAATCTCCACCTTCCCGAACTGCCGCATCTTCTTCTTACCCGCTTTCTGCTTTTCCAACAATTTCTTCTTGCGCGTCACGTCGCCGCCATAGCATTTCGCCGTTACATCCTTGCGCAGCGCCGCCAGCGTCTCGCGCGCGATGACCTTGCCGCCGATGGCCGCCTGAATCGGGATCTTGAACATGTGCCG
>PXES01000055.1 GCA_003564655.1 Paracoccaceae bacterium | reverse complement strand
GAGTCGGGCGCGCCCGACCGCGCGGGCTGGGGCGCGACACTGGCCGGAATCGCGCTGAGCGCAGGGGCCATAGCGGGTTTTCTGTGGCTGGGCGTGGCCGATGTTCCCGTCTGGTCTGCGCTGGGGTTCCTCGTGCTTTTCCTTGCCGGACACCACGCGCTGCGGCCGCGCGACTGAGGCGCGGCGCGCCCGCGCAACGTTGTAATGTGAGCGGAAGCCCTTACCTGAAAAGGCATGACGACATTTCGCAGGACCCGTATCAGCAAGCCGATCTTCCGCTGGGCCCGCAAGGCGATGCCCGGCCTGTCCGACACCGAGCGCGAGGCGCTGCACGCGGGCGAGGTCTGGTGGGAGGCCGAGCTTTTCTCGGGCAACCCCGATTTCCGCAAGCTTCTGGCCGTGCGCGCGCCGGAACTTACTGACGAGGAACAGGCCTTCCTCGACGGCCCCTGTCGCGAGCTTTGCGAGATCCTCGACGACTGGGCGATCAACCAGAAGGACGGCGATCTGCCGCGCGCGGTCTGGGATTTCCTGCGCGAGAAGCGCTTCTTCGGCATGATCATCTCCAAGGCGCATGGGGGGCTGGGCTTTTCCGCCTTCGCGCATTCCGAGGTGGTGCGGCGGCTGTCCATGGTCTCGCTGCCCGCTGCTGTCACGGTGATGGTGCCCAATTCGCTGGGGCCGGGGGAGCTGTTGCACCTGTTCGGCACCGACGCGCAAAAGGACTACTGGCTGCCCCGCCTTGCCGACGGGCGCGAACTGCCCGCTTTCGGGCTGAGCAGTCATGAGGCCGGGTCGGACGCGGCCTCGATGGTGGACCGCGGCGTGGTCTGCAAAGGTCAGTGGCAGGGCGAGGAGGTTCTGGGCATCCGCCTCAACTGGTCGAAGCGCTACATCACGCTCGCCCCTGTCGCCACGATCCTCGGCCTCGCCTTCAAGCTCGAGGACCCGGACGGGCTGCTGGGCGACGACCCCGAACCCGGCATTACCTGCGCGCTGGTCCCCACCGACCTGCCGGGCATCGAGACCGGGCGCCGCCACATCCCCGCCGACACCATGTTCCAGAACGGCCCGACCACCGGCACCGATGTCTTTATTCCCATCGAGAACATCATCGGCGGGCGGGAGTATGCCGGGCGCGGCTGGATGATGCTGATGAGCGCGCTGGCCGCCGGGCGGGGCGTGTCGCTGCCCTCGCTCGCCTGCGCCGCGACCACGCTGGCCGCGCATTCCAGCGGCGCCTATGCCCGTGTGCGCGAACAGTTCAACCTGCCGATCGCGAAATTCGAGGGCATTCAGGAACCGCTCGCCCGTCTTGCCGCCAACGCCTATGCCGTCGATGCTGCGCGCCACCTGACCTGCGCGGGGCTCGACGAGGGGCGCGCGCTGGCGGTCATCTCGGCGCTGATGAAATACACCGCGACCGACGCCATGCGCGCCTCGATCACCGACGCGATGGACATTCACGCCGGCAAGACCGTGATCGACGGGCCGATGAACTACCTCTCGCCGCTCTATCGCGCCGTGCCCATCGGCATCACGGTCGAGGGGGCGAATATCGTCACCCGCTCGCTGATGGTCTTCGGCCAGGGCGCAATCCGGGCGCACCCGCATCTGCTGGACGAAATCCTCGCGCTGGAGGACGCGGACGATGACGCGGCACTCACTGCTTTCGACACGCATTTCTGGCGCCATGTCGGCCATTCGCTGCGCACCACGGGGCGCAGCCTCGTCCGGTCGCTGACGGGCGGGCGGATCGGGCCGGAGCCACCGCGCGCTGGGCAGGCGGGGCCGATCTACCGTCAGCTTGCCCGCTGGTCGGCGGCCTATGCGCTGACCGCCGACATTGCCTTTCTGAGCATCGGCGGCGGGCTGAAACGGATGGAGATGCTCTCGGGCCGGATGGCGGACATTCTCAGCGAGCTTTACATCCCCTCGGCGGTGCTCAAGCACTGGCAGGATCAGGGCAAGCCGAAGGAAGAGTTCGCGCTGGTCGAGTATATCGCGCAGCGGTCCTTCGCCCGGATCGGGCAGCATCTGGACGCGGTGCTGGCGAATTTCCCCTCGCGGCCCGCGGCGTTCCTGCTGCGCATGCTGACCGCGCCGCGCCGGGTGGGGCGTGAACCGTCAGACGCGCTGACCGCGCGCTGCGCCGCGCTGATCAGCGAGCCGGGGCCGGTGCGCGACCGGCTGGGCGCCGATCTGACCGCGCCGGGGCAACATCCGGGCATCGCGGCGCTGAACGCGGCGTTCGACAAGACCGTCGCCACCGATGCCCTGCGCCGCCGCCTGCGCGAGGCGAAGATGACGGCTGAGGCGGCGCTGGAGGCCGGGACCATCACCGAGGACGAGAAGGCGCAGCTCGACGACATGGCGGCGGCTGTGCACAAGGTCATCGCGGTGGAAGATTTCAGCACCGACGAGATCAAGGCCATGTTCCCCGGCGCGCCGTCGGCCAAGCGCAAGGAGGTGAAGAAGAAAGGCAAGGCGGCATGAGCGGGCGCGAGGTCTTTCTGGTCGATGGCGCACGCACGCCGTTCCTGAAGGTCCGGGGAAAGCGCGGCCCTTTCACCCCGGTCGATCTTGCGGTGCAATGCGGCCGCCCGCTGCTGGCGCGCCAACCCATCGCGCCGGATGCCTACGACATGGTCATCCTGGGCTGCGTCAATGTCATCGCCGACGAGATGAACCCCGCCCGTGTCGCCGCCCTTCGCTTAGGGATGGGGGATGCGATGGTGGCCTTTACTGTCCAGATCAATTGCGGGTCGGGGATGCAGTCGCTCGACACCGCGTTTCGCTACATCCGCGAGGGGCAGGGCGATCTGATCCTTGCGGGCGGGGCCGAGGCGCTGAGCCATGCGCCGATGATCCTGCGCGACGCGGCGGTGGACTGGCTGGCCGGGATGCAGGGCGCGTCTGGCCCGCTGGCGACGGCAAAAAACGCGGTGCAGATCCG
>PXES01000135.1 GCA_003564655.1 Paracoccaceae bacterium | reverse complement strand
TTCCACCGGCAACCGCTCGCCCCGGCCAAAGATGGGAGGACTCGCAATGCGGATGACAAGAAGAACCATGGTCGCGGGAATGGTATCGCTGACCGCGCCTGCGCTGCTCGGAAGCCGCGCGAAAGCGCAAAACACCATCAATCTGACAATGTCATCCAGCCATCCGACGACGTTGGCCTGGGTCCAGCCGCTTCAGACCGTCATCGTCGCGCGCTCGAACGAAATGCTGGAAGAGCGCGGGTCCGACCACCGGATCAACTGGACGGAGTCGTATGGCGGCGCGCTCTACGGTTTCGGCGAGACCCTTAGCGCGATAACACAGAACCTGACCGATATGGGCTGGATCGGGGCATTGTGGGAAGAAAACGACCTGCCGCTGCAGAACATCATGTTCCGTACGCCCTTCAGCACGCAGACGGTTCACCAGGCGGTCAACACAATGAACCGGCTGAACGCGGAACATCCCGCCATGCAGGCCGAATGGGAGCGCTCCAACATCACCTATTTCGGCACCTGCGTGTCGGACAGCTATCAGCTGCTGATGAAGGAGCCGATCGAGAGCCTCGATCAATTGCGCGGCAAGCGGATCATCGGGGTGCCGACACTGGCAAGCTGGGTCGAGCCGCTGGGGGCATCGCTGGTGCCCTCCGGCCTGCCGCAAATGTACAGCCAGCTGCAGACTGGCGTTGGCGACGGCGTTCTGATCATCGGCACCGGGGCCTATCCGCTGCGCCTGCACGAGCAGGCACCCTACATCCTTCGGCTTGATACCGGGCCGTTCTGCTTTGGCGGCTTCGGGATCAATACCGATGTATTCAACAGCCTGCCGGAGGACGTGCAGGAGGTTCTGGCCGAACTGGGCATGGAATACTCGGCTGAGAATGTGCGCATCATCGAGGATCTGGAGCCGCGCGTGTTCTCGCTATTCGAGGAGGAAGGCGCGACCGTGCTGGAAACGCCACCCGGGCTTCGCGAGGAATACGTGATGGGGTTGGGAGATCTTGCCGGCGAGTGGGTGCGCTCGCTCGAGGCGCGCGGCATCCCGGCACGCGACTTCCTGCTGACCTACATGGAAACGCTTCGGGAAGAAGGCGCAGAGCCGCTACGCGACTGGGCCGCCGATGTCTGATGCGGACGGCCCGCGCCCGGACCCCGGCGCCTCGCGCCGGGGTGGAGCGCTGGGCGTTCTGTCTGCGATCGACCGGGCAGGAGGCGGCTTCGGCTTCCTGCTCAGTGTCGTGGCGTCGACCACCATCGCCTCGACCATGTTCATCGTGGTGGCGGATGTCCTGTCGCGGGCGTTCTTCAATACCAGCCTGCCAGGCGTATCGGACTTCGTGGCCAATGCGATTGTCGCCTGTGTCTTCGTGCAGCTTGGCAGCACCATCCGCAACGGACGGCTGATTTCCGCGGAATTCCTGATGGGCAACTGGGAACGCGACCGCCCCGCGCTGGCCCATGGTGCGAAACTCCTCTTCATGCTCGCTGCCGCCGCGCTTTTGTGGCGTGCGCTGGGCTGGATGTGGGCGGACTTCCAGCGCGCCTGGACAACCGGGGCCTTCTCGGGATCGGTCGGGGCGTTCATGTTCCCGCTCTGGCCGTTCAAGTTGGCAATCGTTCTGGGCGCGACGCTTGCACTGGCAGAGTGCCTGCGGCTGGTGCTGATCCATGTGTTCGCGCTGGGTCAGATGGTCCATGGCCGACTAAAAACGGGGGCTGAGGTCCCGGGCAATCAGGGCTGGCGGGGGCTTGCCGTCTTCGTGGTGCTGGGCGGGCTTGGGCTACTCTGGATGATGCAGGGCGGGCACAGCCCGATCACCGTAGGCGTGATGGCGTTCGCGGGACTGTTCATTCTGGTCGCCTGCGGCATGCCGGTGGCCTTTGCCCTGATGGGCATGTCGTTCCTCGCGATCTGGCTGCTCCGGGGCAATCTGAATGTGCCGACCAACACGCTGGGGCTGGCGCTGACCAATGCCGTGCGGTCCTTCGAGTTTGGCGTGATCCCCCTGTTCATCATGATGGGCCTGCTGCTGGAGCGTGCGGGCGTCGGGCGCGATGCGTTTCAGGTCGCGGTCGTGCTGTTGCGGCACGTCAAGGGTGGCCTGGGTATCGCCACGGTCGCCGCCAACACGATCTTTGCGGCCATCACTGGATCATCGGTGGCTTCGGCAGCGGTCTTCAGCCGCATCGCGGCGCAGCCGATGGTCGATGCCGGGCATACCAGCCGCTTTGCGGTCGGGGTGATTGCCGGATCGTCGGTGCTGGGGATGCTGCTGCCGCCCAGTTTGCTGCTGATCGTCTACGGGCTGCTCGCCGAGGTCTCGGTCGGCTCATTGTTCATCGCCGCGATCGTGCCCGGCATCGGGCTCGCGCTCACATTCGCTGCACTCAACATCCTCATGGCCCATTTCGCGCCGGGCTTCGTCGGTCATGTGCGCGGGGGCACCGAAATCGAGACAATGCCGGTCCCGCAGATGCTCAGCCGACTGGCGCCGGTCGTGTTCCTGATCGCGTTGGTGATGGGGGGCATTTACGGCGGCTTGTTCAGCCCGACCGAAGCGGGGGCAGTCGGTGCGTTCGGTGCGTTGCTGGTCGTGATCTTCCGGCGCAAACTGGCGCTTGCGACCATGCGCGAGGTGGTGCTGCAGACCGGCTTCATCTCGGTGGGCATCCTGCTGCTGATGATGGCCGCAAATCTCTACGCGCGGATGCTGTCGCTTTCGACCATCCCGATGCAGGCGACACAGGCCATCGACGCGCTGAACCTGACGCTGATCGGCTTTGTCCTGCTGTATATGCTCATCGTGGTTCTGCTGGGCATGATCCTCGACAGCGTGTCGATCATGCTGATCATCCTGCCCATCGCCGTGCCGATCGTGACAGTGCTGGGCGGGGATCTGATCTGGTTCGGCATCGTCACGGTCATCGCGATCGAGATCGGACTGCTGACACCACC
>PXES01000090.1 GCA_003564655.1 Paracoccaceae bacterium | reverse complement strand
TTCGCCGGGTCACAGGGCCATTTCGAGCTGAATGTCTACAACCCGATGATGAGCTACAATGTGTTGCAGTCCATGCAGCTTCTGGGCGACGCGGCCGCCAGCTTCACCGACAACATGGTGGTTGGCACGCAGGCCAATGTCGCGCGCATCGAGACGTTGATGCGCGAATCGCTGATGCTGGTCACGGCGCTGGCGCCGACCATCGGCTACGACAATGCCACGAAAGTGGCCAAGACCGCGCACAAGAACGGCACCACCCTGCGCGAAGAGGCCATCGCGCTGGGCTTCGTGGATGGCGAGACCTTCGACCGCGTCGTCCGCCCCGAGGCGATGATCGGGCCGAAGGGCTGAGCCTGCACGCCCCGCCCGACCGGGCGGGGCGTGCAAGCGCCATCAGGGGTTCATGGCCTGGCTGCCCCCGATGGCGGTGCCGACAGCGGCACCCCCCAGGATCGCAGTGGTCCGGCCCGCACCCGCGCCGATCTGGCTGCCGACGGCGGCCCCGGTCAGACCGCCCACGGCGGCGTTGATCTGCGGATCCCGGCTGCACCCGGCAACAAGGGCCATTCCGGCGACAAGCGCTGCGGAAACAACAAGCTTTTTCATGTTCATCGTCCTTCGAGGTGACACTTCACGCGCCTCGCGCGTCCCGGCGTGGCCGCAACGACAAGGCTGCCCCGGTTACGGGCCATGTGACAGTAAAGTTTCCCCGCAACGCAGGCACGATGCAAGTGAAACCCCGCGCTCACACGGATTTGCGATAACCCGCCCGCAACGCGCCATCCCGCGACCGCATTTCCGGCGGGTTTCACGCATAGCGCTTGGCGTCTCACATGCGCAGAGACCCAAGGCCGATGTCCGAGTTTTTCATTATCGCAGTCACCGCCGCAATCCTGCTGCTGTTTTTCATCGTGAACCGGCTGGTCGACCGGATTTTCCCCGATCCAAAGGCACGCAAGCGCCGCAACATGCGCGACCCCAAGACGCAACTCGACGCCATCTCGAAGATCGACTTTCACCGCACCCCGCTGATGAACCGGGGCGAGTATCGCGTCTTCGCGATGCTCGAGGCGTTCGTCGCGCGCGAAAGGCGCGGCCACCGCGTCATGGTGCAGGTCAATCTCGGCGAGATCATCCGCCCCGATCCCGCCGCCCCCGACATCGCCCGCGACGAGGCGTTCGCCGCGATCAATTCCAAGCGTATCGACATGGTGGTGATCAACGCCTTTGGCGAGGCCGTTCTGGCCGTAGAGGTGCAGGGCAGCGGGCATCACCTCGGACAGACCGCCTTCATGCGCGACGCGGTCAAGCGCGAGGCGCTGCGCCGCGCGGGTGTGCACCTGCTCGAGATACGCCCCGCCGA
Source organism: Paracoccaceae bacterium (assembly GCA_003564655.1). Lineage (GTDB taxonomy): Bacteria > Pseudomonadota > Alphaproteobacteria > Rhodobacterales > Rhodobacteraceae > Roseinatronobacter. The sequence goes on along the minus strand of PXES01000090.1, from coordinate 1,594 downwards.
TGACCGCACCGAGATCGAGGCGCAACTGCGCACACATCTCGACGCGCGCGCCGCAGACGGCCCGCGCCGCGCAGTTCCGAACCCGGGCGCTGTTGCAGCAAGAGCTTGAAGCCGCGCACCCTCCGACCCTATGCTCGGACCCATGAGCAAGGTCATCAATCTGCGCACCGCCCGCAAACAGGCCGCCCGCGACGCGCGGCGCACGGCATCGGCCGAGAACGCGGCCCGCCACGGGCGCAGCAAGCCCGCGCGTGCACTCGAGGAGGCCCGCGCCGCCAAGGCCGCGCGCGCGCTTGACGGGCACAAGCGCACGCCATGAGCGCGCAGACCCGCCCCGAGAAACACTCGCTCACCCTGCGCGGGCACCGCAGTTCGGTCTCGCTCGAACCGCTCTTCTGGCAGGAATTCCGCCGCCTCGCCCGCGAACGCGGGCAGCCGCTCAATGCGCTCGCCGCCGAGATCGATGCAAGCCGCGGCGATGTGGGCCTTGCCTCGGCGATCAGGGTCTTTGTGCTGGAACAGGCCCTGTCCCGCGCCGCCCCGCCCGACCAGATGGCAGAATGAGTATTTCCGGCAAGAAAATACACAAAAACTCGCTGCATTTTCTTGCCGGAAATACTCAAACACCCGGCCGGTACCACGGCACCACGCCCGAAGGCCCGGCTCAGTCCTCCTCGGCCTCCTCGGCCTCCTCGCCGGTCTCGGCGATGCGCGCGACCGACACGACGAGTTCCCCATTCGAGGTGTTGAACACCCGCACCCCGCCCGCCGAGCGCGACCGGAACGAGATGCCCTGCACCGGCACGCGGATCGACTGCCCGCGTGACGTGGCGAGCATGATCTGGTCGGACGCCTCGACCGGGAAGCAGGCGACGAGCTGGCCGCCGCGCATGGCGCGATCCATCGCCGCCACGCCCATGCCGCCACGCCCGCGCACCGGGTAGTTGTGGCTGGAGGACAGCTTGCCCATCCCCTTTTCGGTGATGGTCAGGATCAGGTCCTCGGCCGCCGACATCGCCGCGTAGCGCTCGGGCGAGAGCGCGCCCTCGGCGGCCTCTTCCTCATCCTCGCCCTCATCCTCGACCACGCCCGCCATGGCGCGGCGCATCTTGAGATAGGTGGCGCGCTCTTCCGGGCTGGCCTCGAAATGGCGGATCACGGCCATCGAGACCACCTTGTCCCCATCGCCCAGCCGCACGCCGCGCACGCCCGTCGAATCGCGGCCCTTGAAGATGCGCACATCCGTCGTGCGGAAGCGGATCGCGCGGCCCGAGGCCGTGACGAGCATCACGTCATCCTCGGCGTCGCAGATGCGCGCGTTCACGAGGCTGACCCCCTCGGGGAGCTTCATCGCGATCTTGCCGTTGGACTTGACATTGGTGAAATCCGACAGCGCGTTGCGCCGCACGTCGCCCGCCGAGGTGGCGAAGACGATCTGCAGGCTCTCCCACTCTTCCTCGGGACGCTCCACGGGCATGATCGCCGCGACGCTGACCCCGCTGGCAATGGGCAGGATGTTGACCATCGCCTTGCCGCGCGCATTGCGCCCGCCGAGCGGCAGCCGCCAGGTCTTGAGCTTGTAGACCATCCCGTC
>PXES01000412.1 GCA_003564655.1 Paracoccaceae bacterium | reverse complement strand
GGCGAACCGCGCAAGGCGGGCTGAGCACCGATCAGCAGATGGTGCACCCCTGCGCTGCTGTGGGGGCTGCGGGCGTGTAGCCTGCGTGCAGCAGGCGGAACATGCCGCCTGCGACATCGATCACCGGAACCGACAGCTCTGGCGCGATGATCTGCGCTGCGCGCGCCGTGCGGTTGCCGGTGCGGCAGATCAACGCCACGGGCTGACCCGGCTCCAGATGCGGCTGCAGCGCGTCGAGAAACTGGTCGGGATCGTCGAAGGGCAAAAGCAGCGCATTCGGCAGCACACCCGTCTGAACCCATTCATGCGGCTGGCGGATATCGACCAGCAGGACCGGCGCGTCCGTCAATTCCTGCGCCGAGGGTTGGGCCGTGAAGATTTGCTGCGCGGGGGCCGGGGAGGATGTGAGGATCAGCAGGGCCAGCGCGGGCAGGAGTTTGAACATGAATGCACCTTTGCGATTTCGTGCATGTGTAGCATGGTCAGACCCGCGAGGGGAAGTGAGGCAGGTTGGCGCAGGGAGCACAGATGACCGATGCTGCATAGCGCCCGAAGGCCCGTTTTGTGAAACTGCGAGACGTTCTTCGTCTGGCCACTTAACTCAAGTGCAAATCGCCGAGCGGAGAGGCACGTACAGGAAGCCTGAGGCATCGAAAACGAACCACAAACAATGTTGATGCTAGGACATGCGTACCCTTGCGACACTTGTTGAGTCTTGACGACTCAGTTCATTGAACAGAATATTATAAAAAATTGGAGATAAGCCTTGGCGAAGACGCAATTTGTGTTTCAGGGCGGCGGCGCAAAACTGACGGCGCTTGCTGCTGCAGTTGAAGCTTTGCAAGCATGTAAAGAACAGAACCTGACAGAAGTGTCGAGAGTTGCCGGAACTTCTGCCGGTGCAATTGCAGCTTCGCTAGTCGCGTTCGATATACGCGTGAACGAAATAGACTCCTCTATGCTTGAGCCCGCATTGGATCTGCTTAGAAAATCTGAAGAAGTTGTAAAACTAAGCAAGAGTGGATGGTTGGCGAACGGCGAGAAGCTGTGGCAGATATACCAAGGGAACGCTTTAGTACCTGAAAATCTGCTAAAGGACTTCCTCTTGGCCCTATTGACCGGGCTAGGTAGGTGTTTCAAAAGAAACCCGTGTATGTGACGCTACAACGCCTCTTTTCATTAGTGCTGCCTCTCTGTCAGAGGAGAAGGCAATATATTACTCTTCAGAGGATGCTACTGGCGACATATTATTGTTGGATGCCCTTTGCGCCTCATGCAACATACCACTCCTGTTTTCTTCGTTCAAAAACGTGAAGGACTGGAGGAACGCGCATGTGGATGGTGGATTGTGTGAGAATCTGCCGGTTGAGGTATTAAGTTCGGGTACTGATGAATTTGGTCAAGTTCTTGCTGTCTCATTGAGATCAAGCAGAAAAAACTGGCCGCCTGATAACGCTAAGGATTTTTTACTCCACTTGTTTGATATCTCGATCAACAATAGCGTAGATCGCGCCAAGCGAGCTATTGGCGCAGACAACATTTTTACCGTAAACTCGAATGTATCATTGCTCGATTTTTCTGATATTCCATCGACATTTCGTTTAACAGACCCTTATCGGGATACGCGAAGCCGACGTTTGGCATGGATGAAAGCGCGGTTTGACGCGCTATCCGAGGCAGAAGAAAGTTCAAAGCGTGAGATTCCTTCTACCCCCACTCAGTCTCAGCTACTGGCGCAGAACTGGAAATCACTTCTGTACAGAATTCAGGACAAGAGTTTCAGGGTTTCCTATTCCGCTATGATTGCCAAGCCACGGTGTTGGGGCCGAGGTCTGTCAGATGGCAGCGATAGTCCGGACTCGCTTATTAGAGCCCATTTGATCCCCAGACAAGAAAATTTCAGGCTCCAAGAGTATCCGATCGGTATTTCATCGCTCGACGGCCAGTGGAGCACGCCACCTTTGCTTCAGGTCCAGCTCAAAAGCAAAGGTGGAAGCTTCACGAACGTCAACTACGAAATAGCGACCTTCCTTAAGGAAACCACCGTGTTCGGCGCACAGAGGCAAATCTACCAGTGGGTTTTGACTCTTGAGGAGCCACTGCGTGAGGCGGGAGATGACATCGCAGATCATGATGCTGATGGCTTGCTCGTATGGTATGAACAAACTACTCCCTGTTTGTTCAAAGACTTACTTGATCCAGACTTGGAATATGATACTCTTGGTTTGCAACTCGGAGGATCTGTAACCGGCCACTTGGAAAATGTTTACCTGATGATCTGTGGACACCCAATAGAGGCGGGTGTTTCTGTACATAAAGATCCGAAGTCGGTCGATCTCAAACCATTCAATAGTTTCGAGTACCTGCCCGCTGAGTTAGCTTTCTTGTGTGACCACGACAAGCCCTTGCATGGGTGGCATGCCTCTGGCATAAGGAGTGGCTTAGGTGCCCGTATCAGGCTGACAAAATAGGGTTTTTTGGATGAGCGTCGAGATAGACGAAACAGTGTTGGTGTGACTTATGCGGGCTCCGCGTTGTTTGGAAGCTTTGTGCTTTCCGGATGCAACTAGTTGGCCCGAGAACAAACGGCAGGCATTGGCGCAACCACAGCGAAGTACCGCTCCGTCCCGCAAAGTAGACCCACGACACAGCAGAAAGACCGCACCTCTCGGCGCGGCCCCTCATTTCCGGAACCGGTGTCCTGCTCAGTGGATCAGCCGCCCCATCGCCGCAGCCACATCGGCCATGCGGCAGGAAAAGCCCCATTCATTGTCATACCAGGCCAGCACCCGCACTGTGCGGCCCACCACCTTGGTCTGTTCCGGCGCGAAGATGGAGCTGTGCGTCGTGTGGTTGAAATCGATCGAGACCTTGGGCTCGGGGTCATAGGCCAGCACCGCGCCCATCGACCCGGCAGCGGCCTTGCGCACGATCTCATTCACCTCATCCACACTTACAT
>PXES01000409.1 GCA_003564655.1 Paracoccaceae bacterium | reverse complement strand
TCGCCTATGTTGACGGGGCGCTCTCGGCCGAGAAGATGGCCGAGGTCGAGGCGCGTCTGGCGCATGACCCCGAGGCGCGCAATGCCGTGGCGCAATGGCGGCACTTCGACAACCTGATTCATACGGCGGCTTCTGACGCCGATACGCGGCCCGCGAATCTGCAGATCGCGGCGTTGGAGCGCAAGCTGGCCGGTCGCCTGCAGCGGCGTCGCTGGCGGACGTTGCTGATGGGTCCGGGGTTGCGCAACATCGCTGCGGGCGCCGTTCTTTTCGCTGCGGGCTGGTGGACGCACGGCGCGCTGGCGCCGGGGTCTGGCACTTCCGGAAGCGCCTTCCCCGCCTATGTGAAATCCACCGTTGCCGGACACGCAGCCTACCAGTTCGCCAGGGCGGAGCGCGCTGAATTCAGTGGGAATGACATGACGACGGCGGTTGCGTGGCTGTCAGAACAGATGCAGCAGCAGATCGAGAGCCCGAAGCTGGAGCGCCTTGGGTATACTGTGGAATCGGCGCGGCTGATCCAGCAAGACGACCGCCCCGTGGCGCTGTTCTACTATCGCAACCCCGAGAACCAGCGCGTCACGGTGTCGATCAGCCCTCGCCGCGCCTCCGAGCCAGGCTACAGCCTGCAATTGACCCGCACCGAAGACGGGCAACTTGCCTACTGGAGCGACAGCGATCTGCATTATGCCGTGGTCGGGGGCGCGGATGTCGCTGACATCACCACTCTGGCAGCAGCCGTCCGGTAACGCGGCACGCCAGCACTCGTGGGGCAACCGCCAGGGCATGGCGGCATTTGGGAGCTGTTTGGTCAGGTCGTGCCGCGGCGCGATCAGTTCCGCCGTAGACGCGTGGGGGAAGCGGCTACCTGCGCACATGCAAGGCCGGTTGCAGTCGGGCCGCTCTCGGCGCTACATCACGCAGAACCTGCGTGAGGGACAATGACCCCTGCTGCCCGCCTCCAGATGGCTGCCGAACTGCTCGACCAGATCTGTGCGGGCGCGGCTGCCGAAAAGGTCCTGACGCGCTGGGCGCGTGCCAGCCGCTTTGCAGGTTCGAAAGACCGCGCCGCGATCCGCGACCATGTCTTCGATGCGCTGCGCTGCAAGCGGTCCTTCGCGCATCTGGGTGGCAGCGATACCGGGCGCGGGCTGATGCTGGGATGGCTGCGCGAGGCAGGCCTGGACCCCGACACGTATTTCACCGGTGCGCGCCACGCTCCTGCACCGCTGTCGGATGCAGAACGCGACAACGCACCGCCCGAGATGCCCAGGCTGGTGGCGCTGGACTGTCCCGACTGGCTTGCTCCGGAACTCGAGCGCAGCCTCGGGGCCGAGTTCGGGCCGGTGCTTGCGGAACTGCGTGCCCGCGCACCCGTCTTCGTTCGCGTGAACACCGCCCGCATCACCCGGAGAGAGGCCGGGCGCGTCCTGCGCGAGGGCGGGATTGAAAGCCTGCCCCATCCGCTTGCAGATACTGCGCTGGAACTCACGGCAAACGCACGAGCGTTGCAAAACTCTGCCCCGTATCAGGACGGGCTGGTCGAGTTGCAGGACGCCTCGTCGCAGGCGGTGGTGGCGGCGCTGCCCGATCTCGATGGGGCAGAAGTGCTCGATTACTGCGCCGGGGGTGGGGGCAAGGCCCTGGCGATGGCGGCGCGCGGTGCGCAGGTCAGTGCGCATGACGCTGCCCCGCGCCGGATGGCGGACCTGCCCGCGCGCGCGGCGCGCGCCGGGGCTGCGATCACGCTGTGCGACGATCCGCAGGGCACCTTCGACCTGGTGCTGACGGATGTGCCATGCTCGGGCACTGGCGCATGGCGACGCACTCCCGATGCGAAATGGCGGCTCACGCAGAACGACCTTGATCAACTGCTGCACACGCAATCGCAGATTCTCGACCGCGCGGCGCAGCATGTGCGACCGGGCGGATGGCTGGCCTATGCGACCTGCTCACTGCTGCAGTGTGAAAATGCCGACCAGGTCGCAGCCTTCCAGAGCCGCCACCGCGGGTTTTCTTGGCACAGTGCCCGGAACTTCACCCCGCTGGAAGGCGGCGATGGCTTCCATCTTTCCCTGCTGCAACGCGAAAACTGCCAGTAACAACTTCAGGTTGCGCGCTCACGCGGCCGTGTTACCATCCGCGTTTAAGGATTGTTTAACCGGTATCTGAAAGATTGCTGGTAAATTCCCATCCGGAGTGTTCGATTGGCATTGTTCCATCTGTCTGCCCAGCACCGCCTGCTCGCCGATCTGGGCAATCGTCTGGGACGGCGCGAGGCTGCCTGTCTCGCACTTGCGGGCGCGGTGCTGGTCGCGCTTGGGTTCGTCCTCTCCACCCCCGTTCAGTCAAATGTCAGTCTGACCGCCGGCATGGCGCTGCTGGCGCTTGCGGCGCTCGCGCTGGTGTTGAACACAGTGCCCCGGTCACTACGCAGGCGGGATGCGGCGCTGCTCGCGCGTTTGCATGACAGCGACGACACGCCCGTCCTGCTCTGCGACGCTGCCGGGCGCATCCTGTGGTCGAATCCGCGCGCGCGCAGCGCCAGCCCAGACCTTGCGCAAGGCTATGTCGCGGCGCTGTTCACGCGGACCAGCGCCACCCCGGAACGGGTGATCGCCCGCCTTGGCGAGATTGCGCGCGCGACCGGTCAGGCCGACCATGCTGGCGACGACTGGCAGATCCATGTGACGGCCATCACGCCGGAGGCGTTTTTGTGGCGCCTGTCCGAGACCGGGGCGCTGACCCCGCGGCGGCGCCTTGCCTATCCAGTGCTGGAGTATGACGCCCAAGGCAAGCTGCGCACCAGCCAAGCGACTTTTGCCGATGCAGATCCACCTGCTACGTTGCCCGCGCTGCTGCCACAGGACGCCACGCAAGGCCCGGACCCTGTGCCGCTTGCGCTCGGCACCCGGCGTTTCCGGGCGTTGCCTCTGCCAACACAGGATGGCGGTACAAGCGT
>PXES01000002.1 GCA_003564655.1 Paracoccaceae bacterium | reverse complement strand
TCGGAATAGGACTGCTCGCGCTGGTCGTCATTGCGGTGCAGATCGCGCACCACCTCTGCAATGGCCAGCAGATCGCCAGAGTTGATTTTCTGCTCATACTCCTGCGCGCGGCGCGACCACATCGCCCGCTTGACCCGCGCCTTGCCCTTCAGCGTTGCAAGCGCCTTGTCCACCAGCTCCGGCGAGGCAAGCGAGCGCATCCCCACGGTCACCGCCTTGTTGGTCGGCACGCGCAGGGTCATCTTTTCCTTCTCGAAGGAAATGACGAACAGCTCCAGCTTCAGCCCTGCAATCTCCTGCTCTTCGATCGAGACGATCCGTCCCACGCCATGCGCGGGATAGACGACGAAATCATCGGGACGAAACTCGGCTTTCTTGGCTTTGGACATTCAGATCTTCCCCTTCAGGCCCCCGGCGCAGCAGAAAAAACCGTCCGCAGGAAGCAAGCTTCTGCGTGGCGATTCAGGACTGGCGATAAAAAAACGGCAGTTGGCAGCACTGCCGTTTCCGGGCGATTAACATTTCGATGACGGTGCATACCACAAAATGGCACCGAATCAAAGCGCCTTGGCAATGATCCGGTAACATTTCCGCCGAGTACGCGCCGCGTCAGCCGCCCTCGCCCGGCGCTTCCGAGAAGTACTTGGTCATCTTGTCCGTCTCGCCATCACGCTCGTCGGCGCCGGGGAGCGGGTCCTTCTTGGTGATGATCACCGGCCACTTTTCGGAGTATTTGCGGTTGAAGGTGACCCAGGGCTCCATCTCCGGCTCCGTATCGGGGCGGATGGCGTCGGCGGGGCATTCGGGCTCGCACACGCCGCAATCGATGCACTCGTCAGGGTGGATGACGAGCATGTTCTCGCCCTCATAAAAGCAATCGACCGGGCAGACCTCGACACAATCCGTGTATTTGCAGGCAATGCAGTTGTCGGTCACCACATAGGTCATCAGATCCGGTCCTTCTTGCGCGTCGGAGGGGAGATACCCCCCCCGCCGGGATCAATCAAGCGCATCAGGGAAGGGTGCGGCAAAACGGCGGCGGTCGCGCTTGTCGGGCCGTCCGCCGGGCACAGGGGCGGGGCGAGACAGGTCCGGCGGCGGGGGGGGCGGCGACAGGGCGGCATAGAGAGTGCGCGCCTCGGGGGCGGGTCCGCGGCGAGTGCCGACCCCCTCGATGCGCAGTACCTTGACGCGCGGGCCCAGCGCGAAGGTCAGCACATCGCCCGGCCCGACGGCGAAGGCGGGTTTGGAAATCGGCGTTCCGTTGACGCGCATCCCCGGGCTTGCCACCAGCTTTGCCGCCAGCGCACGCGACTTGACGATGCGCGCCTGCCAGAGCCACTTGTCGAGGCGGATGGTGGGGCGGGGTGGCGGGACACTCACTCTTTCGTCTTCAACCCCATCAGCGCGGCGGCAAAGGGGTTGTCCGGGTCTATGCGGTCGGGCTTGCGCTCGGGCCGGTTCGGGGGCGGTGTGCGGCCCGTGTCGGGCTTGCGGCCCTTGCCTTTGGGCTTGCCGCCTTTGGGGCGGGCTTCCTGCTGTTTGCGCTGCGGGCGGCCCTGATGGCGCGGGCGGGGGGCCCAGGTGAAGGTGTAGAAGACCTCGACCTCCTCGGGGGCCGGCTCCGTGGCCGGGGCGGGGTCTGCAGGGGCCTCCTCGCTGGGGGACTCGGCTGGGGATTCGGCCGGGGACTCGGCGACCTCTGCCACTTCGGGCGCGGCGTCAACGGGGGCCTGGGGGCTATCAGCCACTTCCGGCGTGGTCTCGGCGGGCGCTGCGGCCCCGTCCTCGGCCGCAGGCTCTGTCCCGGCGTCTTCGCCAGGCGCGGCCTCGCCCGATTGGGCGGCGTCCCCCTCGGGGGCGGGCTTGAGCTTGACTCGCTCGCCGCGCTCGGCCTTGTAGCCCAGGCCCGTCATCAGATCGGCGAATTGCTCGAGCGTGGTGCCGGTGATCGACAGCATGTCCGCGCTCGCCTCGAAGCCGCCGCGGCTGTCGCAGGCGCGCAGCATGTCGGCCAGACGCTCTAGCATGTCGATGCGGATCGCCCGCGCGCCCGCCGGGCGATAACCGGCCATCAGGTAATGGTCGCGCGGGACCTCTGGCAGATGCGGGATCGTGACCAGCCCGGCGGGCGGGCTTTCGGGAAACTCCTCCAGCCCCTCGGCCAGCGCGCGCAGCACCAGCCGCAGCCGCGTCGGCGCGGGCTTCAGCAGCACGGGCAGGAAGATCGTGAACTGCCCGAACCGCACGCCATGCTTGCGCAGCATGCCCCGCGCCTCCTGGTCGAGCGCCTTGATATCGGACGCAATCGCATCACGCGCGATCACGCCCATCGCCTCGACCAGTTGGAAGGCAACGCCGCGGGCCAGCCCCGTCAGCGCCTCGTCCCGGCGCATCGCCATCAGCGGCTCGAACTGCGTGGCGATGCGACGGTCGACGAAATGCTGCAACCGGCGGCGGACCTTGTCGGCCACATCAGGCCCGGCCTCATCATCGACAAAGGCCGCGACCTGCGGGCGCAGCGCATCATCGCCGCGCACAAGCTTGCCCACAGCGGTCGTGCCCCACATCAGCCCGCCCTGGTCGGTCAGGTCGAACTCGGTATCGGCGCTGTTGTAGAAACTGTCGGCGCGCAGATGGAAAATCGGTGCCAGCGCGGCGATGGACGCCTGGCGCAGCGTCTTCGCCTCATCCGGCGACGCTGACGTGTCCTGCCGGAAGCGGAACCCCTCCAGTCGGCCGATCAGCTCGCCCTCGACCGTCACCTCGCCCTTGTCATTCACCTCGGCCACAAGGCTCTCCTTCTGCTTCAACCGGCGCAGCAGCACAGAGGTGCGCCGGTCGACGAAACGCTGCGTCAGCCGCGCGTGCAGCGCATCCGACAGGCGATCTTCTACCGCGCGGGTCGCCGCGCGCCAATGGTTTTCATCATCCACCCAGCCCTTGCGCTGCGCGATGTAGGTCCATGTGCGGATATGCGCCAACCG
>PXES01000091.1 GCA_003564655.1 Paracoccaceae bacterium | reverse complement strand
GCGCCGTGCTGCCCTGCTATCTGGGCGACAGCGACCCCGATCTGATGCGCGCAGGCCCCGTGATCCCCGAGATCGCCGAGACGCTCTGGCTGATCGCCCATGCCGACGAGCGCCACCGCCCGGAAGTGCGCGCCATGATCGACCGGCTGCGCGCCTTCTTCGACGAGCGCGAGGGGTTGCTGTCGGGCGCCATGGGCAGTTGAGCGCTACCCCAGCCCGAACATCGCGCGCCAGTTCCGCGCGGTCATGCCGTTCGCGTAGTCGCGCTGCATCGCCGGGTCGAGCACCTCGACCAACAACCGGTCCTCGAGCCAGATCTCGACGCATTCGAATGGCCCGCGATTGCAGACCCGCGTGATCCAGCCCTCGGCGCCACCAAGCCGCAGGATCTCGCTGCGGTCCAAGGGCGAGGCGATGGCCGCATGCGCGAAACTCGCGCCGGCATCGGGGGGACCCGTCTCGCAGGCGATGGTCCCTGGGCCCGCCGTCAGACGGTGGGTCAGCGGGTAGACCTCGATCGCCGTGCCGTCGTCCTGCGCGGCAAAGGCGATCCACGAGTCGGGGAAGGGCGGAAACGGCAGCGCCGCGCCGCCGAGAAGGCTGGCCAGGAAGCGCGCCACGCGCTCCGGCTCGGCGGCGTTGATCGATACGTGGAGCAGGGTCATGTTGTGCCTTTCGCAGTCAGACGGGCCGTGCCGCGCCCAAGTCTTTCCGTGACCCATAGCCAGGGCGCCGAGCGCAAACGGATCAACCGCCATTGCCGCAGCATCCCCAGCATGAACAGTCCCAACCAGATGAAGTAGAGCAACTGTCCGAACAACACCCAGCGCGTGCCCTCCAGCACGGGCGCGAAGGGGGTGACCAGTGGCACGGTCAGGATCGCAAAGGTGAACACGCCTATGCTTTTGATCGGGTGCAGCACCATCAGATCGGGGATCACCGCCGGGCTGCGCGGCAGCCAGTGCGAGGGCTGACGCACTGCATAACGCCAGATGCGCTGGCGGCGCAGCCAGTTTGCCGGGCGGGCGGGGCGCGGGTGTTGGATCACGGTCCATGGCATTTGCAGGAAGGGCACGACCGGGCGGCCCTGCCAGTGCGGGGCCGCGTGCCAAAAGGGGACGGGGCCAAGCCCCTCCAGCGCAAGGGTCATGCCGTCGAGCCGTCGCCCGCTGCTCTCGGTCCCCGGCCAGGGCAGCCCGGCATGGCGTGACAGCACCAGCCGGTAGGGATCGAGCGCGCCGATATGGTCCTGCGGCTGTGTGCCGGTATCGAGGATCGGGCCCAGATAGCCGCCCTCGCGCACAAGGTTCGGGTCCACCGGCAGCCAGCCCGTGCCGTCCCAGGCCTCGGCCCAGGCATGGGGCGTGGTCATCCAGGGCGCGGTGATCAGCCCCAAGACAGGGCGCGCGGGGATGCCCGCCACATGGCAGAGCGCGACAAAGAGGAAGGCGTATTCGCCGCAATCGCCCCAGCCGCGCGCCAGCGACATCGCCGCCCCGCGCGCGTCGCGCGGATACTTGTAGCGCAGCGCGTCGGCCGTTGCCTGCGCCAATGCGGCAATACGCGCGCCGGGATCGCTGATCCCCGCGACGCTTTGCGCGGCAAGGGCGCGCAGGGCGTCGTCCGGCACGATCATCGGTGCAGGGCCGTGATCGGCGGGGCCGGGGGGCGGCAGCTCTAGATAGGCGCCCGGCACGATGCGCTGTGTCTCGACCCGTGCTGTAACTGCGGCAGTCTGCCCGCGCTCCAGCCGGATCAGGCGGCGGTGGCCATGGGCGTCGGTGATGTCGCGCCCCGGGGGCGCGTCCAGTTCCAGCACGCGCTGATAGCCGTCATCCGAGGGGAGCGGCAGCAGCACCTCGAGCGCGTCATCCTCGGCATAGCCCCAAGGGTCGAAGCCTAGCGTGATCGTGGCGGTGAAACTTGCGGGCTCGCTCATGTCTCTTCCTGTCCGGTCTGCGGCCCGCCCGCGGCCGCCACGGCCACCAGCAGCGGCACCACCCGGTCGGTCGGCACCGTGTAGCGCCCGCGCCGCTCAACGCGCAGCCAGCCAGTGGCGGTGAGTTCGCGCAGGTGGTGGTGAAGCTGGCCTGTGGTGCCCTCGCCCAATGTGCCCGCCAGTTCGGCGGTGCCGCGCGTGCCGTTCAGCACCGCCTGCAGCAGGTGCAGCCGCACCGGATGGCCCAGCGCGGCGAGGGCCGGGGCGATGTCGGACCAATCGGCCGCCAGCAGCCCCTGCGCCGGGTGCCCCATCGACCAGTCCACGCGGGCAGGTCCCGGCAGATCGACACTGCCCTCGAAGCGTACGCCTCCGCCTGATGGGGCTTCGGCGCGCAGGGCGTCCAGTGGGCTGCCCGCGCCGTGCAGCCGAGCGACGGCGGCTTCCAGTGCGGCCACGCGGCTGGCAAGATCGGAGGCTTCTGGCATTGTCAGACCGCATTTAATACGTTAATACGCAGAAACATATTTTATGGCGAATCTACTGTCAATGCTACCCGTTGCAAGCGAGGAAGCCCATGTCGCAGGCGATCCTGACCGAGGATCTGAGCAAGAGTTACGGCCCGACACGGGCGCTGGACGGCTTCAGCCTGGCGGTCCCGCGCGGGCAGGTCTTTGGCCTGCTGGGGCCGAACGGGGCGGGCAAGACGACTTTCGTGCGCGTGCTTTCGACACTGATCCGCCCCACGGTCGGGCGGGCCGAAGTGCTCGGCCATGACGTTGCGACGGATCCCGGCGCGGTGCGGGCGCGGATCGCGCTGACCGGCCAGTTCGCTTCGGTCGATGAGGATCTGACGGGGCGCGAGAACCTGATGCTGCTGGCGCGCCTCATGGGGCTGTCGGGCGGTGCTGCCCGCGAACGCTGCGCGGAACTGCTGGCGGCCTTCGATCTGGAGGGCGCGGCGACCCGGCAGGTGCAGGGCTATTCGGGCGGCATGCGGCGGCGGCTGGATATCGCCGCCTCGATGATCGCGCGGACCGAACTGCTGTTTCTG
>PXES01000125.1 GCA_003564655.1 Paracoccaceae bacterium | reverse complement strand
TGTTTTCTTCATGAACCATGATCCGGCCCTCAGCCGTGACGCATCCCGGCTCCAGCGTCAGCACCATTCCTGCGCGCAGAACTGTCGCGTCCAGCGGCGTGAAGGAGGGCCATTCGGTCAGCGTGATCCCCAACCCATGCCCCAGCCGACCACCGCCCGGCGTCATGCCCCGCCGTTCCAGCCCGCGTGACACCAGATGATGCACATCGCGCGCCAGCATGCCGGGGCGCAATCCGGCCAGGGCGTCCTCGGTCGCGTGCCAGAGCGCCGCGTGGGCGCGACGCGCCGTGTCCGAGGCCGGACCAATCGCGAAATTGCGGTCGAAATCGCAGAAATACCCATCTTTCACCGCGCCTGTATCCAGCATCAGCACATCGCCGCGCTGCAAAGGGGCCGGGCCCGCGGGCGAGATCACATCGCCATAACCATCAGGCCCCGCACCGCCCGCGACATAGCTGACCCAATCCGCCCCTTCAGACAAAAGCGCAATCTGGAAGTCGCGGAACACATCCGAGAGCGCCCGCCCCGCCTGCGCAAATTCCGGCACGCGCGCGAAGGCCCTGCCTGCAATGGCGCAGCAGGCGCGGATCCTGTCGATCTCGGCCTCGGATTTCACTTCTCGCACGCGTTGCACGCAGGCCGTGGCATCGACAAAGCGCCGCGGTGCAAGCCTTGCGCGGAGGGTCTCGAAATCGGCCAGCGGCATGCGCAGATGCGTCTCCAGCCCCATGGGCAACCCGATCCGGCCATTGGAGGTGACAGCCTGTGCGAGGGCACCGGCCAGCAGGCTGACACCGTCATCACGCGGGTCGGGCGCGTCCCATGAGCGGATATCGCGCAGCCATGTGCGCCCCATCAGATCGGCCCCGATCGACGGGATCACCGCCACCGGATCGCCCGCAATCGGGATAACCACAAACCAGGGCCGCGCTGGGCTTTCCCAGAACCGCGTCAGAAAGCCGGTCGTGTAGAAGATGTCAGCAGGCGCGGTCAGCAACAACGCATCAAGGCTCAGGTCTGCCATGCCCGCCTGCAAGGCCGCGATGCGCGCGCGGAACTCCTGCGCGGGAAAGATCAGCGAGCGCTCATCCATCCTCCGGCCCTTCGCTCAGGATCGCCAGCACATGCGCATCGGCGGGCAAGTCGAGCCCCGCGACCAGCGCCGCAAGCCCCCCCACGCCCGAAGGCGTGCTCGGCAATCCCTGCGCGGCCAGGAGTTCTGCCGCGCGCATTGCATCGGCCTCGCTGATCGTCACAAAGACATCCGCATCCCGCGCCAGACCAGTCAGCGCAATCGTCGACGCGGTCTTGCAATCAAGCCTGCCCATGCAGGACGCCGGGCCGGATGTCCCGACGACCCGGCCCGCGTGAATACCCTGCATCAAGGCCGGGGCCGCTTCGGGCTCCACGATGATGATCTGCGGGCCATCCCCCCAGACAAGGCGCGCATGGGCCGCGACCGCCGCCGCCAGACCGCCAACCCCCGCTTGCAGCAGGATATGGCTGGGCGCCGCGTCGATCTGCATGGCGGCCTCGGCGGCGAGTTGCAGATAGCCTTCCATCACGCGCAGCGGCAATTCGGTGTATCCGGGCCAAGAGCTGTCGGACAGAAGCGTCCAGCCCTGCGCTTGGGCCGCTTCGGCTGCGGCCTGCATGCTGGCCTCGTAATCGGCCCCGGCGCGGACGACGTCGGCCCCCTTGGCGCGCAGGCGGTCGGCAAATCCCTCCGGCACCGTATCAGACAGATAGATCACCGCCCGCGCTCCGAACAGGCGCGCGCCTGCCGCCACTGACAGCCCGTGATTGCCCGCACTGGCCGTCACATAGACGCGCCCCGCCAAGGCGTGGCGCAGGTCATCGCCTGCACCCTCGGCGGCTTCGCGCGCGATGGCATGCGCTGCGCCAAGCGCCTTGAAACTGCCCAGCCCCATGCGCTGGCGTTCATCTTTCAGGCTTAGGCGCGCCACCCCGAACGCTGCCGCGAGCGCTGGTATCTCGCGCAGCGGTGTCGTGGCATGGGCGGGGCAGCGCGACAAGAGCACCGTCACGTCGCTGGCGTCCGCGAGTGGGGCAAGCCCAGCCATTGGCAGTCCGCGCCCACGCCAGGGATTTGGTAACTGCTGCAAGATCTCTGACCCCGTTCTGTTCTCCGGAAAACTATCGCAAATGCCGAGATGCGGGCCGGAAAAATCCAGCCTTACTGCGCCCGATTTCGGATGCTTTGACAAGAAAATGGCCGATTTCCGGAACGGCGGTCGCAATCAGCTTCCCTTCATGCCGGTTTTCCGCCCTATAGCGAGAATGGACACATTCGACGCCAAGATTCTCAACATCCTTCAACACAGCGCCCGTATCACGGCCGAGGCGATGTCGCATCAGGTCGGACTGTCGCCCGATGCCTGCCGCAAACGGATGGCGCGGCTGCGAGGCTCGGGGATCATCAAGGCCGAAATCGCGGTCCTTGACCCCACCAGCGTCGGGCGCGGGTTGATCCTGATCGTCGAGGTAACCTTGCAGAACGAGCGCAAGGCCGATCTGGACCGCTTCAAGACCGCCATGCAGGCGGCGCCCGAGGTCATGCAATGCTATTACGTGACCGGGAACGCTGATTTCATCCTGATCCTGTCGGCGCGCGACATGGCCGATTTCGAAGCCTTCCCCCGCCGTCATTTCTTTGCCGAAGACAATGTCCTGCGCTTCCGGACGAGTGCGGTCATGGACAGCGTCAAGACGAGTTTGGCGGTACCAGTTGACGCGGATTGAACCTGTGTTCAGGGGAGCGGGTCTGATGTGCAAGCAAACGCATTCTCGCTGCATCGCCTCTGGCTGGCCGCTTCGGTGGGGCATGCCTGACACGCTGAGCGGGAGTTATGGGCTGAACCAGGTCGGTGCCGCCACCGCATTCGGAAAGGCCGAGAAGCCGACGGAGGGGGTGCAGCACGATATCCGCAGCGTCTTGCGAATGCACCCGGTCCAAAGGTGAATTCAAGCCCCGGCGCGTGTGAGCA
>PXES01000217.1 GCA_003564655.1 Paracoccaceae bacterium | reverse complement strand
TCGTCCAGCAGCAGCACGTTCCCGCCCGAGCGCAGGAGCTTCGCCATGTGGACCCGGTTCCGCTCGCCCCCGGACAGAAGCCCCACCTTCTTCTGCTGATCGCCGCCCTTGAAGTTGAAGGCGCCGACATAGGCGCGGGAGTTCACCTCGGCGTCGCCAAGCTGGATCACGTCCAGCCCGTCGCTGATTTCCTCCCACACCGTCTTGTTCGCATCCAGCGCGTCGCGCGACTGGTCGACATAGGCCAGTTTCACCGTGTCGCCGAATTCGATGGTGCCTGCGTCCGGCTGTTCCTGCCCGGTGAGCATCCGGAACAGGGTGGACTTGCCCGCCCCGTTGGGGCCGATCACGCCGACGATCCCGCCGGGCGGCAGGGCGAAGGACAGATCCTCGATCAGCAGGCGGTCGCCGTAGCCTTTATTCAGCCCCTCGACCTCGATCACGCGGCCGCCAAGCCTGGGCCCGTTGGGGATGATGATCTGCGCGCGGCCGACCTTTTCGCGCTCGGACTGGCCGGCCATCTTCTCATACGCCTGGATGCGGGCCTTGGACTTTGCCTGCCGGGCCTTGGCGCCGGCGCGGATCCACTCCAGCTCGCGCTCCAGCGATTTCTGCCGCGCCTTGTCCTCGCGCGCTTCCTGCGCCAGCCGCTTGGCCTTCTGCTCCAGCCAGGCGGAGTAATTCCCCTCGTAGGGGATGCCGCGGCCGCGGTCGAGTTCCAGGATCCAGCCGGTGATGTCATCCAGGAAATAGCGGTCATGGGTGACGATCAGGATCGTGCCCTTGTAGTCGATCAGGTGCTGCTGCAGCCAGGCCACGGTTTCCGCGTCCAGGTGGTTGGTCGGCTCGTCCAAGAGTAGCATGTCGGGGGCTTCCAGCAGCAGCTTGCACAGCGCCACGCGGCGCTTTTCGCCGCCCGAAAGCGTGTCGACGCTGGCGTCGTCGGGCGGGCAGCGCAGGGCCTCCATGGCGACGTCGATCTGGCTGTCGAGGTCCCAGAGGTTCTCGGCGTCGATCTGGTCCTGAAGCTCGGCCATCTCGTCGGCAGTCTCGTCCGAGTAGTTCATGGCCAGCTCGTTGTAGCGCTCGAGCTTGGCCTGTTTTTCGGCCACGCCCAGCATGACATTGCCGCGCACGTCGAGGGCAGAGTCCAGTTCGGGCTCCTGCGGCAGGTAGCCGACCTTGGCGCCCTTGGCGGCCCATGCCTCGCCGGTGAAATCCTTGTCCTGCCCGGCCATGATGCGCAGAAGGGTGGATTTGCCCGCGCCATTCACGCCCACCACGCCGATCTTCACACCGGGCAGGAAGTTCAGGCGGATATTCTCGAAACATTTCTTGCCGCCGGGATAGGTCTTGGAGACTCCATCCATGTGATAGACAAACTGATAGGACGCCATCGCCACTCTCCGTCGAATTGCGGGTTTTCCCTGACCTACTCGCGGGCGGGGTAGCGTGCAAGGCTTGGTGGGCCTACGCCCAGCGCTGCGGCTGCACGGCATAGCCGATATAAAGCGGGTGGCGCGGATGCCCGGCCTTGCTGAGCCCCAGATGCCAGAGCGTTGCCCCCGCCGCGCGCAGCTTGCGCGCGACCTCCGGGCCGCGATCCAGATGCGCGCCATGCGTGCCCCAGGCACAGATCACCCGGTCGGCCCAATCGAGGCTGTCGAGGATCGCGGCGTCATTCTCTGGCCCCACCGGGTCAGGGACCGCGCGCATCTCGCGCGGGTCGGTGGCGCGATAGGCAAAGATGTTGCACACCCGGAACGCGCCATAGCCCAGCGCGCGGGCGCGGCGTTCGCAGCGCTCGACCGTGGGGTCGTTCGCAAGCTCGGTCGCGGTCGAGGGGTTGAGCATGATGAAGAGCGCGCGCGACCCGGTATCGTCCCACACGCGTGTCAGCAGATAGCGGTAGCGCTCGCAGGCGGAGTAGACCGCGCTCGAGACCGTGCCGCCATTGCTGTGATGTCTGGTGATCATGCGCGCTGTCCCGTCACGGCGCGGCGCTGCGGAATTTTCCCGCGCCGTCCTGAAACTCTCCGGCCTGACGTGCCGTTGCACTGGTATCCCGCCAGCGAAGGGCGGGGTCGAGACCGGGGCGCGATGCACCGGACCACGACAGGACACAGAGGAGATCCACAATGATGAAGTCCCTTCCCCTTATCGGTATCCTGGCCGCCCTGGCCGCGCCCGCCCTCGCTCAGGATGCGCCGCGCGGCAGCGAAGCCACGGGCTGCGATGTCACCGCCTTCGAGCCGGTGGTCAGCGAACGCACGGGCGAGACGCTTTACTGGACGAACCGGACCTGCCCTGCAGCGAGTTCGAGCGGCAGCTCCATGATGGGCGATGGAATGATGGGTGACGGCATGATGGGCGGCGGCATGGGTGACGGCATGTCCGGCGACGGCGGGATGTCTGACGACAATATGATGAACTGATGCCACGGCGCCGCGCGGCGCAGCCGGGTGCTGCGTCGCGCGACCGCTCATGGTGTGACAAAGACCCGCTGGGGGTGCAGCATCCCTGCCCGGTAGATGCCCACGGCAACCGCCTTGCCCGCATGGCTGGCCCAGGCGGTCGCGCCATAATCCACACTGGCATGGCTGACCTCACCCGGATTGCCGTTGCGCAGCCGTGCCGCGCCCTCGGGGGTTGCGGGCACTTCTGGTAGCATGGCGAGCCCGGCCTCGAGCGGGTGCAGATGCGAGTCGAGCGCGGGCGTCTTCGCCATCTCCTCGACCTGATCCAGCGTCACGCCATCCTCGGCGCGGAACGGCCCCGACCAGACGCGCCGCAACCAGGCGACATGGCCGTGACAGCCCAGCGCCGCGCCCAGATCGCGCGCGATGGAGCGCACATAACCACCCTTGCCGCAGACCATTTCCAGCTCGACGTGATCGG
Source organism: Paracoccaceae bacterium (assembly GCA_003564655.1). Classification (GTDB taxonomy): domain Bacteria; phylum Pseudomonadota; class Alphaproteobacteria; order Rhodobacterales; family Rhodobacteraceae; genus Roseinatronobacter. The sequence continues at coordinate 10,342 of PXES01000217.1, read as the reverse complement.
GGTCGGGTCGCGCGCGAATCTCCAGCCGCTCGATCCAGAGGGGACGGGGCGCGAGTTCCATCTCCTCGCCGGAGCGGGCGATGTCATAGGCGCGCTCGCCCTCGACCTTGACAGCGGAATACTGCGGCGGGACCTGTTCGATCTGGCCGCGAAAGGCCGCAAGCGCCCGCTCTATCGCGGCATCATCGGGGCGGGTGGTCGCTTCGGCGATGATCGCACCTTCGGCATCATCCGTGCTGGTCGCCTGTCCCAGCCGGACGACGAAGTTATACGCCTTCAGGGCCTCGGTGACGTAGGGCACGGTCTTGGTGGCCTCGCCCAGCGCCACGGCCAGCACCCCGGTCGCCAACGGGTCAAGCGTGCCTGCATGACCGGCCTTTTGCGCGCCCAGCGCCCAGCGCACCTTGCCCACCACGGCTGTCGAGGTGACGCCCGCAGGCTTGTCCACGATCAGCCAGCCAGAGATGGCACGGCCCTTGCGCTTGCGTCCCATGGTCCCCCTTGGCATGTCGCCGGTTGCACGATCGGACGCGGTCCTATTGCGCCGCTTCGCCCGCGTCAACGACCTTGCCGACGATCGGCCCCAGCAGCGTCCCCCAGTCCGACCGCCGCAGCCCCGGCGCGTGCAGGCGCGAGACATTGCCATCAAGATAAAGCGCCTGCGACAGCCCGAGGTAATCGCGGAAGAAACGCGCGAATTCGTGGAAATTCACGCGGCTGTCCGAGATCACGAGAACCGCCCGCCGCCCGTCCCGCGATACGCCCACGCCATTGCGGATAAGCCGCGAATCCGAACCTTCGATGAAGCGCGGATGAAACGCCCCGTCGATCACCAGCATCGGCCCGCTTTGCGCGGCGTAGCGGCAGTCGGGCGGGGCCGCAGCAAAGGCGCGGCTCTCGATCAGGGTGAAGCGTCCACCCTCGATGCAGAACACGCCATTGGGCAGCAGGCCGAAATTTCCCGGCCCCTCTGACGTCACCAGACGGGAAAGCTGTTCGCCGTCCTCGACATAAAGCCCCACCGGGCTGCGGTCGGGGTGATACATACTGGCATTCATGGCAAAGGCCAGTCGCTTGCCATCGCGGGCCAGCGCCTCGTTGATGGCGCGGAAATTACCGTAGACCTGCCCTTCATCCTTGTTGAGGAACAGCCGCAGATCATCCCCGGCACGAACCTCGCACCAGGTAAAGCTGCTGCCGTCGAACTCGGCGCGGGTACAGTCGGCCTGTGCCTGCCCGGCGCAGAACGCCAGCGCCAATGCCACCAGCGCTGCTCTAGCCCTGTTGCGCATCCTCATCCGGTCCGCTGTCTAGGTCTCGCTGCACCCGCTCGTCCTGCAGCAATCTGCGGGTCTCGTCCATGCGCTCGAAACTCTCGTCGATCTGGAAGCGCAGGTCGGGGGTGTATTTCAGCGTCAGCCCCCGCCCGACCAGATGGCGCAATTCGGCGGTGTTGCGGCGCAGTGCGGTCAGTGTCTCGGCCTGTTCCTGTCCGCCCAGCGGCATGACAAAGGCCGTGGCGATGCGCAGATCGGGCGAGGTGCGCACCTCGCTGACCGTGATCGGCACCCGTGCGAGCGTCGGGTCGTGCAGGTCGCCCCGCGCCAGCACCTCGGACAGGGTCCGTCGGATCAATTCGCCCACGCGCAACTGCCGCTGCGATGGCCCCCGGTCGGTATATGCGCGCGATCTGCCCATGTCCGACATGTATGGGATGCCGCCCCCCCGCGCAACGAGGCTTTGCCATTTTCCCGAGCACTCGGTAGGGATGCGCGCAGTCGTGAAGCGAAAGGTGTAAAACATGGTGCGGATCGCAGTGATGGGCGCCTCGGGGCGGATGGGGCAGATGCTGGTCGCGACTGTCGATGCGTCGGATCAGGCCACGCTCTCGGCCGCGGTGGAACGCGAAGGGCATGGCTGGGTCGGCCGCGATCTGGGCGCGGCGATGGGCGGCACGTCGCGCGGGCTGGTCGTGACGGATGATCTGGGCGCAGCCCTCGCGGCATGTGACGCGGTGATCGACTTCACCACGCCTGCGGTCTCGGTCGCGCTGGTGCAGCAGGCTGCTGCTGGCGGTGTCGCGCATGTCATCGGCACGACGGGGTTTTCCGACGCCGATCTGGCGGCCATCGCCAGCGCAGGTGCGACGGGCCGGATCGTGCGGGCAGGCAATATGAGCCTTGGCGTCAATCTGCTCGTATCCCTGACGCAGCAGGTCGCCGCCGCGCTGGGTGAGGGGTTCGATATCGAGATCGTCGAGGCGCATCACCGCCACAAGGTCGATGCCCCCTCGGGCACGGCGCTGATGCTGGGCGATGCCGCGGCAGCAGGGCGCGGCGTGCGGCTCGGCGAAGTGGCTGACCGCGGCCGCGACGGGATTACCGGCGCGCGTGCAGAGGGGGCAATCGGCTTTCACGCCATCCGCGGCGGCGATTATGTCGGCGAGCATGACGTGATCTTCGCGGGCCCCGGCGAGCGGGTCGTGCTGCGCCATGTCGCCTCCGACCGTGCACTTTTCGCGCGCGGTGCGCTGCGCGCCGCGCTTTGGCTGCAGGATCGCGGGCCGGGGGAGTATGCGATGCTCGATGTGCTGGGGCTGACACCTCGGGGCTGAAAAATTGAAACTGATCGGTCATCCTTTTCGTATAAACACCATCTGACGGATACAGACCGAGGTGTGACATGCGTAACCTGCTTGCCTTTGGTGCCGCGATGGTCCTGACCGCGACCCCGGCGCTTGCCGATTTCGAACCCGTGCGCGAGGAAAGCATCTTCCGCGCACTTGTAGAGGGGCGTGAGTTGCGCCGCCTCGGCGTGCGGTTGCAGGTGCTGCCCGAGGGCGAGATTACCGGGCGCGGCTTCGGCATGAGCGTCGGCGGGCAGTGGGAGGGGCGCAACGGCTATTTCTGCCGCACGCTGGAATTCGGGCAGTCCGGCGATCCGTACAACTGCCAGCTCGTGTTGCGCGACGGGAACACGCTGCGCTTCATCTCGGATCAGGGGCAGGGCGATCAGGCCGATCTGCGCATCCGCTAGACTGCGCGCCAGGTATTGACCCCGCCCGCGCGCTGCCGGAAGCTGCCGCGCACCGGGGGGGATATGCTGACAGACCGGCGTATAGCGGTTAACGGGGTCGAAATCGCCTGCAGCACCGGGGGCGCGGGCCCGCCGGTTCTTCTGCTTCACGGCTTTCCGCAGACGCGCGCCATGTGGGAGCCCATTGCGGAGAGCCTGGCGCGGGATTTCCATGTCGTGACGGCGGATCTGCGCGGTTATGGCGACTCCTCGGTGCCAGGGCAGGACGATCCGCAGGATTGCGCGGCCTTTTCTTTCCGCGCAATGGGACAGGATCAGCTTTCGCTGATGCGGGCGCTGGGTTTCGAGCGGTTCCATCTTGTCGGTCATGATCGCGGGGCGCGGGTCGCGCACCGGATCGCACTCGACGCGCCGGAACGGGTCGCCAGCCTGACAGTGATGGACATTGTTCCGACGCATCACCTGCTGTGTGAACTGACATGGCCGGTGGCACACACATATTATCACTGGTTCTTCCTCGCCCGGCCCTACCCGCTGCCCGAGCGGATGATCGGGGCCGACCCGGATGCGTTTTTCGAGAGTTGTCTGGGCGGGTGGGGCGACGACGGGCTGGCGGCGTTCGACCCCACGGCGCTGGAGGCGTATCGCGCCGCCTGGCGGAAACCAGAGGTAATCTTCGGCATGTGTCAGGATTATCGCGCAGCGATCGCGCATGATCTGGCGCTGGATAGGGGCGATCTGGACCGCCGCGTTTCTTGTCCGGCGCTCGTGCTTTACGGGGCTGAGGGGGTCATGGCGCGTCTGTTCGACCTCCCGGCGACCTGGGCCGGGCGGCTGGCGCAGATGCAGGCGCAAAGCCTGCCGGGCGGGCATTTCTTTCCCGACACTGCGCCTGCGGCGACGGCAGATGCGCTTGCGGCATTTCTCGCGAGCGTTGGCACGATTTCCTGAGCCACCCCGCCCGCGACCGGCCCGCCCACCCACCCCCGCTGCGCGCGCCTGCGGCGCGCTTGCTTGCCGGTCGCGGGCGGGGCGGCCCCGGCCATGACGTTGGAGCACACGCCCCCTGCCCGCAAACGGCGAACGCGCACCCGGGACGGGTGCGCGTGATGGGCGGGCGGGTGGGCCGTTTGCGGGCAGGGGGCGGACGAGCCTACCGCCCCTCGCGCAGCCATGCGCCCAGCGCCAGCCCGGCTGCCAGCATAAGCCACAGCCAGCCCGGCAACAGCGCCGCGCTGCGCAGCTCGGTCGTCAGATAGGCGTCGCGCGGGGTCAGCCCCAGCCAGCCGCGCCCGGCGGCGGCCCGCCCTTCGCGGACCAGGCGCAACTCGGGAAGGCCGTCCTCGACACGCGCAACGCCACCGCGCGTGGCATTGACCAGCGGCTGCAGCGCCTCGGCGGTCGCGATCGTCTCCTCGAATTCACGCGGGGCCTGCGGGCCCAGCGCCACCACCGTCTCCAGATCGCCCTCGACCAGCCGGTAAAGGCCGATCTCCGGCGCCTCCCACTCGGTGCGGTACTCGCCCGGGCCTTCGGCTGTCAGTTCCAGGTCCAGCGTCTCGCCATCAGGTTGCGTCACGGTCACATTGCCGACCTCGTCCTCGAGCGTGCGGCGGGTGATGGTCATGCGCTGCCCCTCGGCGGTGGCGGTCAGGGTCTCTTCTTCCAGATCGGGCTCGCCCATCATCCAGTGCGCCAGCCGCCGCAGCAACTCGAGCTGCGGCCCGCCGCCCTCATAGCCGCGATCCCAGAGCCAGGTCTGGTCCGAGGCCAGCAGCGCCAGCCGACCCGCACCCACACGGTCGAGCACCAGCAGCGGGCTGTCATCCACCCCCGTCATCACGGTCTGCCCACGGTCGGGTTCCATCTCGATCTGGCGGAACCAGCGGCCCCAACCGGGCCCGTCCTCGCGCGCGGGCACCAGCGCCTCTAGCCCGGCCGTGACCGGATGACGCTGGCCCAGTTCGGACACTTCGGGGCGGTAGCCGCGCTCGATCACGCGCGATGTCGGGCGGGCGGGGAACACGTCGCCCAGCGGCGAGCGCCAGATGCTGTCGGCGCTTGCCAGTTCCGGCCCGCCCACGACCAGCAGCGCGCCGCCTTCCTCGACATAGCGTGCAATATTGGCGAAGTAGCTGTTGGGCAGGATGCCCCGGCGGCGGTAGCGATCGAAGATGATCAGGTCGAACTCGTCGATCTTCTCGACGAACAACTCGCGCGTCGGAAAGGCGATCAGCGACAACTCATTGACCGGCACCCCGTCATGGCGGTCGGGCGGGCGCAGGATGGTGAAATGCACCAGATCCACCGCCGGATCGGATTTCAGCAGGTTGCGCCAGGTGCGCTGCCCGGCATTCGGTTCACCCGAGACGAGCAGCACGCTCAGCCGGTCGCGCACCCCGTTGATCTGCACGATGGCGGCGTTGTTGCGGGTGGTCAGCTCGTCCTCGGCCTCTTCCAGCTCGAATTGCAGCACGTTCATCCCGCCCTGTTCGAGCGTGACGGTGATCTCCATATCCTCGCCCACCGGCACCATCGCGTTCATGGTCTCGCCGCCGTTGATGGCATAATTCAGCGACGCGTAGCTGCTGGTGTCGGGCGGCACCGCGCCCTGATCCTCGACCCGCAGCGTCAGCGTCACCGGTTCGCCCAGGATCGCGAAGGCCGGCGCGTTGCGCACGATCAGGCGGCGGTCCCAGTCATCCGCCTCGCCGGTCTTGACCAGATGGAACGGCGCCGGCAGGTCCATCGAGTCCGTCGGATCATGCACTTGCCCGTCGCTGACGGCGAAAATCCCCGCGATCCGGTCGCGCGGCAGGTCGGCCAGCGCCTCGGACAGCGCGGTGGTCAGCTGCGTGCCAGTGTTGCGCGGGCCATCCGGCAGGCGGACCACGCGGGTCTCGACATCGCCCAGACCCTCGATCCGGTCCTCGAGATGCTCCAGCGCCTCGAGCGTCTGGTCCTCGCGGATGCCAAGCCGGTTCGACGCCGTGTCGTCGACCAGCACCAGCGCGATATCGCGCAGCGTCTCGCGCTCTTCCGACAGCAGCGACGGGTTGGTCAGCGCGGCGATCAGCGCGAGCGCCGCGAGCCCGCGCAGCCACCAGCCACGTAGCCCCTGCCACAACGCCAGCCCGACCATCAGCGCCGCACCAACCGTTATGGCCGCTATGGCGAGCCACGGCAGCAGGGGCGCGAAGACGATGTCCTGCCCTCCGATCATTGGCCAAGCCTTTCCAGCAGCGCGGGCACATGCACCTGGTCGGACTTGTAGTTGCCGGTCAAGACATGGGTGATCAGGTTGATCCCGAAGCGATAGGCGGTCTCGCGCTGCTGCTCTCCGGTCACGCCCATGCCGAGCCGCACCTTGGGCCGCCCGCTGTCATCCACCGCCCAGGCCGAGGCCCAGTCATGCCCGCCGATGATGACCGGCGTTACCCCGTCATTGAGGTTGCGAAACGGCATCCCCTCGGCCAGTTCGGCATCGGGGGGCGCAGACTCCACCCAGACATCCTGCCCGCTGTAACGGCCCGGAAACTCCTGGATAAGATAAAAGGTCCGCGTCAGCACATGGTCCTCGGGGATTGGCTCCAGCGGCGGGATGTCCAGCGGCCGGGCGATGGCCTGCAGGCGCCGCGCCTCGGGGGTGGTGCGGGTTAGGCCCGCAAGTTCCGCGTCGCGCGTGTCGAACATGATCATGCCGCCGCCGCGAAGATAGCGGTTGAGCCGCTCATAGGCCGCGTCCGAGGGTATCGGGCTGTTCTCGGTGATCGGCCAGTAGAGGAACGGAAAGAAGGTCAGCTCGTCCTGTTCCAGATCGACGCCGATGGGCGAGCCGGGCTCGATCGAGGTGCGGGCATAGAGCGTGCGGCTCAGCCCCAGAAGGCCCGCCCGCGCCATATCGTCCACGCGGGTGTCGCCCGACAGCACATGGCCCAGCACCATCTCGGATGTGGCGGCCTGCGCCAGCCGGTCGTCGGACGGCGTGTCGGCCTCGGCGGCGCTACCGAGGCCGAGAAGCGCCACCGCCCCCAGCGCCGCAGTTGCATTGCGCAGCCGCCCCGACACCCAGAGCGCGGCGAGAATGTCGAGCATCAGCGCCCCCAGTCCCAGCGACAGGAAGATCGCGCGCAGGTCGCGCTCTTCGGCCATGCTGTCGCCTTCGACCGGGACCGAGGAGGGCCAGCTTGCGGGCGCGAGGGTCATGTCGTCTGCTCCGAGATTGAGGGCCACACTGCCGATGGCGCTACTGTAGACGCCCGGCGGCAGATCGGGGCCGAACCGGCCGTTGGCCAGCCGATCGCCCGGCAGCACGGGGCGGTCGCTCACATCGATCACCTGCCCGAAACCGTCAAGCGCGCGCTCTGGCTGCCAGCTGCTCGCCTCGAGCGCGCCTGCGCCCAGGGCGGCAGGGCGGGTCGAGACCGCTAGGCGCTCGAGCATCTCGACGAAGAGGCCGGAGAGCGGCAGCGTCGACCAGTCGGCATTCGCGGTGGTGTGCATCAGCACGACCTGCCCGTCGCCCGAGAACTTGCGCGTCACCAGCGGCGTGCTGTCCGCCAGCGCGGCAATGGAACGGTCGGCCAGCGTCGGGTCCGGCTGGGCGAGAACCTGCGCGCTGACGGTCACATCCGACGGGATACGCAAACCGGCAAAGGGCGAGTCGTCCGAGAATTCGCGCAAGCGGCGAGGCTCGCCCCAGCTCATCGCGCCGCCTACCGTGCGCCCGCCGATTCGTAGCCGCACCGGCAGCAGCGGGTCTTCCTCGGCCCGGGCCACGTCGGATGCCGCCAGACGTGGCCCGGCGAAGCGCAAGAGCAGCCCGCCATCATTGACGAAATCGAGGATTTGCGCGGATTCCAGTTCACCGAGTTGGGCGATATCGACCAGCAACAGCACATCCGGTGAGGTCAGCAGCAGATCATCGACCGAGGGGCTCTCGATCAGTTCGGCCACCGGCTCCAGCGCCTGGCGCAGGTAGAAGAAGGGTGACAGCAGGTCCAGCCCCTCGCGCCCCTCGCGCCCGGTGAGGAGCGCCACCTTGCGCCGCTGCAGCGCGTCATCGGTCAGCGCCACGGCCCCGGCGCTACGCTCGCCGGTGATCTGGAAGCGGGTGATGCGGTTGCGCAATTCGGGCTGCAGGGACAGCGCCAACTCGCCCGTCTCGGCCCCGGCGTCCAATTCCACCGTGCCTGTGGCCAGCACCCGCTCGATGCCCGCAGGATCGCGACCATGCGCGGCGATCTCGATCTCTTGCGCGGGCTGGCCGGGCAGGCGGTGGACCGGCAGGTGGATCACCCCCTCGCGCAGGCTTGGCGGGGCAAGCGCGAGGATGGGGCGCGCGGTCTCGAACACTGTCAGCAGGCCACGCCCGTCAAGCGCCTCGGTCAGCGGGTCGCGATAGGGGTGCTCCAACCCGTCCGAGAACCAGTAGCTCTCTAGATCTTCCGGGAGTGCGGTGGCCCAGTCCGCCACGGCCTCTGTATCGGGAGCCCAGGGTGCGGGCTCCAGCCCGGGGCGCCGCTCGGCCCAATATTCGGCGCTGCGGAAGCGCGTGTCGCCAGCGGGCAGGTCGGTCAGTGACACCACCGCCACGGGGCGGTCGGCGCGGTTCGCCTCGGCCAGCAACTCGTCGATGCGGGCCATCCGGCGCGGCCAGTCGCGCGCGCTGGCCCAGCTTCCATCCAGCACGATCAGCAGCGGCCCCGACCCCTCGCGCGCGGGCTGTGGGTTCAGCACAGGGCCGGAAAACGCCACGATCAGCGCCGCCACGGCTAGCGCGCGCAAGGCCAGCAACCACCAGGGCGTGCGGTCGGTCTCGGTCGTCTCGTCTTTCAGGCCGATCAGCAGCGCGACGCCGGGAAAGCGGCGGATCACCGGCGCGGGCGGCACGGCGCGCAACAGCCACCAAAGCACCGGCAACGCCACCAGCGCCAGCAGCAGCGCGGGCGAGGCGAAACCAAGGGGGCCGAGCGTGAACATCAGCGCCCCCGCCCGGCATCGAGCACCTGCCACAACCACATCAGCGCCGTGGCGGGCGGCTGATCCGTATGGTGGTGCAGCACCTGCCAGCCAGTCGCGCGGGCGAGCCCGGCCAGCATGTCGCGCCGCTCTGCCAGCCGGTCGCGGTAGCGCGCTTGCAGGTCATTCGCGCGCAGCGTCTCGTGCCGCAGCGCCCCGGCCATCGACTCGAAGATCGAGCGACCCTGATAGGGGAACTCTTCCTCGGACGGGTCCAGCACCTGCACCAGCGCGCCCGAAACGCCGCGATCCGCCGCGCGGCCCACAGCCTCGCGCAGTCCCTCGGGCGGGGCGAAGAAATCCGACAGGAAGACAGCGCGCGAATGCGCCGGCATCAGCGCAGGCGGCGGCGTGCCGTAGTCGCCTGCGCCCTCGGGCTGGCTGAGCATCTGCGTCAGTGGATCAAGTTGCGCCCGCCCCGCGCGCGGCGGCAGGCCGGGCATCAGCCCCACCCGCTCGCCCGCCTTGAGCAGCAGTACCGAAAGCGCCAGCGCCAGCAGGCGCGCGCGCGAGCCCTTGCTGCCGCGCGTCTTGTGCCCGGAAAATGCCATCGCCTGCGAGTCGTCGACCCAAAGCGTCACCGCCTGCGCGGCCTGCCACTCGGTCTCGCGGATGAAATGCACATCGGCTCGGCCCGACCGCCGCCAGTCGATGCGCGCACCCATATCCGACGGGCCCGCCTGCCGGTATTGCCAGAACTCGTCACCCAGCCCCGCCCGCCTGCGCCCATGCGCGCCGGGCAGCACCGTGGCGGCCAGATGCTCGGCCTGTGCCAGCAGCGCGGGCAGCGGGGCTGCCAGCGCCTCGGCGGCACTGCGCAGATGGACGGTTTCGTTCAAGCCGCCACCTCCATGCGCGTCGCCTCACGCGCGACGGTGTCGATGATATCGCCCAGCCGCTCACCCCGCGCGCGGGCTGCAAAGCCCAGCGCCATGCGGTGGCTGAGAACGGGCCGCGCAAGGGCCGCGACATCCTCGACCGAGGGCGCCAGCCGCCCGTCAAGCAACGCCCGCGCCCGCACGGTCAGCATCAGCGCCTGCGCCGCGCGCGGCCCCGGTCCCCAGCTTATCGCATCGCGCACGGCGCCGTGGGCCTCGGCCTCTTCCGGGCGGCAGGCGCGCACCAGATCGAGGATCGCCTCGACCACGCTTTCGCCCACCGGCATCCGCCGCAACAGCCCCTGCGCGGCGATCAGTTCGGCGGCCGTGAACACTTCATGCGCGGCCTCCTCGCTCGCGCCGGTCGTGGCGACAAGGATATCACGTTCGGTGTCACGGTCGGGATA
>PXES01000355.1 GCA_003564655.1 Paracoccaceae bacterium | reverse complement strand
GCGGCCCGGCAGGGGCGTGCCATAGCCGAGGGCACTCTCTGCCCGCTTGCCTTGACAGAGGCCTATCTCGACGCGATCCGCGCCCACCCCGACCACGCGCGCATCTATGCCCGCCTGACCGAGGCGCGCGCTCTCGACGAGGCAATGGCCGCGCGCACGCGGGCGCGGACCGGACTGCGCCGCGGACCGCTCGATGGTGTCGCGCTGTCCTGGAAGGATCTTTTCGACACTGCGGGCATAGCGACCGAGAGCGGCAGCGCACTTCTCAAGGGGCGGGTGCCCGACCGGGACGCGGCCGCCGTCGCGGCCCTCGCAGCGGCAGGTACGATCTGCCTGGGCAAGACGCATCAGACCGAATTCGCCTATTCCGGGCTGGGGCTGAACCCGGTCACGGCGACGCCACCCTGCATCAACGATCCCGACGCCGTGCCGGGGGGCTCGTCCTCGGGTGCGGCGGCTTCGGTCGCTTTCGGGCTGGCGGCCCTGGGCATCGGCTCGGATACAGGTGGGTCGGTGCGCATCCCGGCGGCCTGGAACGATCTGGTGGGGCTAAAGACCACGGCCGGGCGGCTGCCGATGACGGGCGCCGTGCCGCTCGCGCCGAAATTCGACACGATCGGCCCGCTCGCCCGTTCGGTCGAGGATTGTGCCCTGGTCCTCGCCGCGCTGGAGAACCGCACCCCCGCCGATCTGCGCGGCGCGGAACTGTCGGGGCGTCATCTGCTGGTGCTTGACGGTGCGCCGTTCGAGGATATCCGCGATACACCGGCGGAAGGTTTCGAGGCAGCCGTGCGGCGGCTCGAGGCGGCGGGCGCCCGCATCAGCCGCGCAGCGCTGCCGGTTGTCGCGGCGACTCTCGACCTCTCGGGTATCATCTACACGCCCGAAGCCTATGCCCAGTGGCGCGAATTGATCGAGGCGCGGCCCGAAGAGATGTTCTCGCCCATTCTTGCCCGCTTCCGCGCCGGGCGGGAGCATCTCGCCTGCGACTATCTGGCCGCATGGGACGCGCTCGGTGAGCACCGCGCCACCTATTTGCAGGACACGGCGGTCTATGATGCGGTGCTGTTGCCGACTGCGGCCAACATGCCGCCGAATGCGGCGCGGCTGATGCAGGACCACGCCTATTTCACGACCGAGAACCTGCTGACCCTGCGCAACACCCGTATCGGCAACATGCTGGGCCTGTGTGCGCTGACGTTGCCGACCGGCACCCCTTCGGTCGGCATCAGCCTGATGGCGCCACCCATGTGCGAGGAACGGCTTCTACGTCTCGGCGCGGCTGCCGAGGCGGCGCTGCGATAAGTCGAGCACGCCCCTCCGACACTGCGGAGATTCCCTTTGCCCCCACCTGTTGCGGGAGGCGCGGCCTGCAATCCGATATCTGGTATCGGCGCGCCAGGTTCTACGAAAATGCCACAATTTCGTGCGGTTATCCTGCCTCGTAGTGCCGTTGTTCTGGACCGTCGCGCCCTGTCGCGCTATCCTGCGCGTCAAACGGGGCGTCAGATCCCAGCATCCGAGGCAGTCCATGGCATTTCCAGAGCGGTTCTCGAACCTGCCGGAATACGCATTTCCGCGCCTGCGCGCGCTTCTGGATCACCACCCCCCGGGCGGTGAGCCGGTCGCGATGTCGATTGGCGAGCCGAAGCACGCCATGCCGCCTTTCCTGTCGGACGTGCTGAATGCGCATCTGGACCGCTTCGCCGTTTATCCGGCGAATGAGGGGATACCGTCGCTGCTGTCGGCCATTCAGGGTTGGCTCGATCAGCGTTACGGGTGCACGGTCGCGCCCGAGAACCTGATGGTCCTGAACGGCACGCGCGAAGGGTTGTTCAACGCCGCCCTTGCGCTCTGCCCCGAGCAAAAGCGTGGCCGCCCGCCGGTCGTGCTGATGCCGAACCCCTTCTATCAGGTCTATGCCGTGGCGGCGCTGGCCGTCGGCGCCGAGCCTGTCTATGTCCCTGCCACGCGCGACACTGGCGATTTGCCCGATTATGCCGCTCTGCCTGCCGAGCGTCTCGACCGTGTGACGATTGCCTATCTCTGCTCGCCCGCCAATCCGCAGGGGGCCGTGGCGGACAAGGCCTATCTGCGCGATCTGATTACCCTTGCCGAGCGGCATGATTTCCGCATCTTCGCCGATGAGTGCTATTCCGAAATCTACCGCGACGCCCCGCCACCTTCGGCCCTGCAGGTCGCGCAGGAGATGGGGGCCGATCCCGCGCGTGTGGTGATCTTCAACTCGCTGTCGAAGCGGTCGAACCTGCCGGGGCTTCGGTCGGGGTTCGTCGCGGGGGGGCGCGAGTCGATCCGCCGTATCCGCCAGTTGCGCGCCTATGCGGGCGCGCCGCTGCCCGAGCCCTTGCAGCATGTCGCAGCGGCCGCCTGGGCGGATGAGGAACATGTGCGCGCCAGCCGCGCGCGCTACCAGCAGAAATACGCGCTGGCCGACCGGATATTCGGTTCGGTGCACGGCTATGAACCGCCCGAGGCCGGGTTCTTCCTGTGGCTGCCGGTTGCCGATGGAGAAGCCGCAGCGCTGGATCTGTGGCGCGCAACGGGCATCCGCGCGCTGCCGGGCGCCTATCTGTCGCGCGAGGTCGAGGGCCGCAATCCCGGCGCGGGGTTCATCCGGGTCGCGATGGTCACGCCCATCGACTCGCTGGAGGACGTCCTGCGCCGCCTGCGCAACTGCCTGTATTCGTGAATGAGGGACACCGGAATGGCAACGTACAACACCCAACATCGCGAACCGCTTCTGGACAGGAACATCCAGGCGCTTTTGCAAAAACGCGGGCGCGAATTGCTGGGTGTCGGCTTGATGTGCCTGGCGGGGTTGTTCGCGCTGATGCTGGGGTCCTATGCGCCGACCGATCCGAGCTGGATGGCCTCGACCGACACGCCGATCAAGAACTCGCTGGGGCGCGTGGGCGCCACGATTGCGGCGCCGCTGATGGTGATCATCGGGGTGGCGTCCTGGGGGCTGGTGCTGTTTTCCGGCGGCTGGGGGCTGCGCCTGTTGGTGGGGCGCGGGCATGGTCAGGCGCTGTCGCGCGGGGTGTTCCTGCCCATCGCGCTGGCGGTCACGGCGGTCTGGGCCGCGGCGCTGGTGCCGACGCAAGGCTGGGACACGCTCTACGGTATGGGCGGGGTGTTCGGAGACACGGTGCTGGCGGCAGTGGTCAACGCGCTGCCGATGTCGCCTGCCGCAGGGGTCACGGCCATGGCGCTGGTGCTGTTTCTCGTCTGTGTCGGGGTCTGGGCCTATGTGCTTGGCGTCAACGCGTATGAGGCCTTGCGCTTCATGGGCTTCGTCTGGGCGGGGCTGGTGCTGATCTATGCCGGTCTGCTGGCGCTTGGCCGCGGCGGGCTGGCCAGCGGGCTGCGCAGTGCGCGGGCCCTGGGCCGCGAGGCCGTGCAGCGCGCGCAAGCACGCCGGGCCGTCATGCGACAGCGCGCGCAAGTCGTTGAGCAATACGCGCCCGAGCCCGCCTATGACGAGGCGGCGCCCGTTGCGCCGCGTGATGCCGCGCGTCGCGCACCACCCGTGATCCGGGCATCGGCGCCCGCGCCCGCGCCCCATGGACACGCCGCCCGCGCCCCGATGGCGGCCGCGTCGCAGTCGCTGCGCGCCGAGACGCCGATGCGCGCACAGCACCCCCCGCTACCCGATGCCGCAAGACCGGCGGACGCTGGTTCGGGCTTGCTCGCGCGGCTGAAGACACTCAGCAACCGCCCTGCAGAGGCCGATCTACCAGACCTGTCGCCCGAGCTGGTCGAGCCGCCGTTGACGGCCGCTGCGCTGCAGGCCGAGCCAGGGGGCGATGCGCGCATCCGCTCGCGCATCTCGGACGCGATCCGCCAGCGCAAACAGCAAAGGCCGGTGATGCAGCTTGACCGCACGCACCCCGCCCCCGCGGAGCCACCATTGCGCGCGCGTCCCGCCGCACCCGCACGGATGGACCCGCCGATGCAGGTTCATGGCGAGATCCCCGCCACGCTCGCCACTGCCGCGATCATGCCGGACTGGATGCAGGCAGCTGAGGTACCGACACAACCGTTGACCGCGCAGCCCGTTCGGGCCGTCGCGCCCGCACAGCCTGCCGCCGAGCCGCCCCGCGCGCCGCATGTCCTGCAACGCCGTGTCGTCACCCCAGCCGGCAGCCGCCCGCAACCCTCGCGGCAGGCGCAGGCCGAGGCCGAGCCGCGCTTTCAGTTCGACACTCGCGAGCCCGAATTCGAGTTGCCGCCGCTGTCGTTGCTCGAGCACCCCGACGCCGTGACACGCTATTCGCTCAGCGATGAGGCGCTTGAAGAAAATGCCCGCATGCTCGAGGCGGTGCTCGACGATTACGGCGTGCGTGGCGAGATTGTCAGCGTCCGCCCCGGCCCCGTGGTGACGCAATACGAACTCGAGCCCGCCCCGGGCCTCAAGGCCAGCCGCGTGATCGGTCTTGCGGACGATATCGCGCGGTCGATGTCGGCGCTGTCGGCGCGGGTCTCGACCGTGCCGGGGCGCTCGATCATCGGGATCGAACTGCCGAACGCGCATCGCGAGAAGGTCGCCCTGCGCGAGATCCTGTCGGCGCGCGATTATGGCGACAGCGCGATGCGCCTGCCGCTGGCGCTGGGCAAGGGCATCGATGGTGAACCCATCGTCGCCAACCTGGCCAAGATGCCGCATCTGCTGATCGCCGGGACAACGGGGTCGGGCAAGTCGGTGGCGATCAACACCATGATCCTGTCGCTGCTGTATCGGCTGTCGCCTGATGAGTGCCGCCTGATCATGATCGACCCCAAGATGCTGGAGCTCAGCGTCTATGACGGCATCCCGCATCTGCTTTCCCCCGTTGTGACCGACCCGAAAAAGGCCGTGGTGGCGCTGAAATGGGTCGTCGGCGAGATGGAGGAACGTTACCGCAAGATGTCCAAGATGGGCGTGCGCAATATCGAGGGCTACAATGGCCGCGTGCGCGAGGCGCTGGACAAGGGCGAGATGTTCAAGCGCACCATCCAGACGGGCTTTGACGACGAAACCGGCGATCCGGTGTTCGAGACCGAGGAATTCGCGCCCGAGCTTCTGCCCTTCATCGTGGTGATCGTGGACGAGATGGCCGATCTGATGATGGTCGCCGGCAAGGAGATCGAGGCCTGCATCCAGCGCCTCGCGCAGATGGCGCGGGCCTCGGGCATTCACCTGATCATGGCCACGCAGCGCCCGTCGGTGGACGTGATCACCGGCACGATCAAGGCCAACTTCCCGACGCGGATCTCGTTCCAGGTGACATCGAAGATCGACTCGCGGACCATTCTGGGCGAGCAGGGGGCCGAGCAGCTTCTGGGCATGGGCGACATGCTCTATATGGCGGGCGGTGGGCGTGTCAGCCGCATTCACGGCCCCTTCGTCAGCGACGAGGAGGTCGAGGAAGTCGTCAACCACCTGAAAAGCTTCGGCCCGCCGGATTACAAGTCAGGCGTGGTGGACGGCCCGGAATCCGACAAGGAAGCCGACATTGACGCGGTTCTGGGGCTGGGCGGCAACACGTCCGGCGAGGACGCGCTTTACGATCAGGCGGTGCAGGTGGTCATTCAGGACCGCAAATGTTCGACCAGCTACATCCAGCGCAAGCTGGGCATAGGCTACAACAAGGCCGCGCGGCTGGTCGAGCAGATGGAGGATGAGGGCATTGTCACCGCCGCCAACCATGTCGGGAAGCGCGAGATCCTGGTGCCGGAGCAGGGCTGAGGCGCCGGGCTACTCGGTCACCAGCATGTAGCCCGCGCCACGGACGGTCTGCAGGTGGCGTGGGGTCTTGGGGTCGCGCTCGATCTTGCGGCGCAGGCGGGTGATCTGCACATCGACCGCGCGCTCCTGCCCGACGCTGCCACCATGCGCGGCGCGGTCGCGGCCCAGATGGTCGACCAGCGCCTCGCGCGTGATGACCTCGCCCGGGTGCTGGCAGAACAGCCGCATCAGCGTGGCCTCGGTCTGGGTCAGGCGGATGGGCGTGTCGCCGTGCTTCAACTCTCCGCGTTCCAGATCGTAGCGCAGCGCGCCGATCACCAGCACCTGTGGCAGCACCTCGACCGCGTCGGGCGCGGGTGTGCGGCGCAGGATGGCGTTGATCCGCAGCAGCAACTCGCGCGGCTCGAAGGGTTTGGGCAGATAGTCGTCGGCGCCGGCCTCGAAGCCGGTGATGCGGTCCTCGGCCTCGCCCCGTGCGGTCAGTAGCAGGATGGGGGTATTGTCGTCCTCGCGGATGGCGCGGGTCAGGCTGATACCGTCCTCGCCCGGCATCATCACGTCGAGCACGATCAGATCGAAGCCGAGCCCCGCCAGCAGCCGCCGCGCATGATCCGCGTCGCGCGCCGCCGTCACGAGGAACCCGTTGCGCAGCAGGTATTTCCGCAAAAGGCCGCGGATCCGGTCGTCATCGTCCACGACAAGCAGATGCGGTTGCGGATCGGCGCTCATGGTCGACGATCCCGCAGATTGGCGTAGTGGCGGCGGATCTCGTGATCCATCATCGCCTCGAGCCCCTGCCGAAATCCCGCCACGGCCTGTGGCCCGGCGGCGCGGTAGGCCGCGCGCATCCGTTCGCGCTGTGCCTCGGACAGGGCGCGCTCCAGCTCGCGCCCGGCCTCGGTCAGATACAGGTTGCGCTCGCGCCGGTCAGTGCGGCCCACCCGGCTTTCGACAAGCCCGTCCGCGATCAGCGTGCGCAGCACCCGGTTCAGCGACTGCTTGGTAACACCCAGTATGGCCAGCAGGTTGTTGACGGTCGTGCCATGCGTACGGTTGATGAAATGCAGCGCCCGGTGATGGGCGCGACCATAGCCATGCTCATCGAGAATCCGGTCCGGGTCGGCGGTAAAGCCGCGATAGGCGAAGAACATCGCCTCGATCCCCTTTCGCAACTGCTCGTCGGTCAGAAACAGCAGGCTCTCGCCACTGACCGGGGTGTTGCTTCTGTCATTCATGCCTCAACCTCCACAGCTCTATTTTAAGTCAGCCTTGTTGACACTCCAAGCGCGAATTGATAGCGAATCGGGCGAATTTGCGAAAGATAATGTCCGAAACGGACCTAAATCGCGCAATATCCGTAAATCGCGACGAGAGGAGGCACGTATGGCCGGCGCGTATGATGACAGGGACGGGCTGATCTGGATGGATGGGCGGCTGGTGCCGTGGCGCGACGCCAATGTGCATATCCTGACCCATGCCCTGCATTACGCCTCTTCGGTGTTCGAGGGTGAGCGCTGCTATTCCGGCAAGATTTTCAAGAGCCGCGAGCATTCCGAACGGCTGCTGGAATCCGGGAGATTGCTGGACATGCCGATCCCCTACACCGTCGACCAGATCGAGGCCGCCAAGGGCGAGGTGCTGGCCGCCAACGACCTCAAGGACGCCTATGTGCGCGCGGTGGCCTGGCGCGGCGCGGGGCCGGATATGGGGGTCGCCGCGCGGCGGAACCCGGTGCGGCTCGCGATTGCCGTCTGGGAGTGGGGGGCCTATTATGGCGACGCCAAGTGGCAGGGCGCGAAGCTCGACATCGCCAAGTGGAAGCGCCCCTCGCCCGAGACGATTCCAACTGCCGCCAAGGCCGCGGGGCTGTACATGATCTGCACCATGTCCAAGCATGCCGCCGAGGAAAAGGGCTGCTCGGATGCGCTGTTCATGGATTATCGCGGGTATGTGGCCGAGGCGACCGGGGCCAATGTCTTTTTCGTCAAGGATGGCGAGGTGCACACTCCCATCCCCGACGCGATCCTCAACGGGATCACCCGTCAGACTGTCATCGCAATGTTGCGCGACATGGGCATTGTCGTGCATGAACGTCATATCATGCCCGAGGAGCTTTCGGAATTCAGCGAATGCTGGCTGACCGGTACCGCCGCCGAGGTGACACCGGTGGGTCAGATCGGCCCGCACCACTTCCAGGTGGGGCAGATGACGCGCAAGGTCGCCGAAAGTTACGAGGCGCTGGTGCGGTCGTGACCCGTCCGCGGCGCCCCGCCGGGTCAGCACGCCCGCGCGCGCGGGGCGGGGCCGGGCCGGGGTGCCATCGCGCGACACAGCGCGCGGTGTCATGAGCGCGCTGGCGGAATTGCTGTCCTCGCAGATCGTGCGCACGGTCCTGACCGGCGCTGCGCTACTGGGTGCCATCGCTGGGATGCTGGGCGCCTTCGCCGTGCTGCGCCGCCAGAGCCTCTTGGGCGATGCGCTGGCCCATGCCGCGCTGCCGGGCGTGTGCCTTGGTTTCCTGATCGCGGGCGCGCGCGATCTGGGCAGCATCCTCGCCGGCGCGTTCTTCACCGGCGCGCTCGCGGCGCTGGTGATGATGCTGATTACACGCACCACGCGGCTGAAGACCGATGCGGCGCTCGGCATCGTACTGAGCGTCTTCTTCGCCGTGGGCGTGGTGCTGCTGACGCATCTGCAGGCTACAGGGGGGGCGGCGAGCGCGGGACTGGCGAGTTTCCTCTTCGGGCAGGCCGCGGCGATCCTGCCGTCGGATCTGTGGATCATGGGCGGGGCCGGGCTGGGGGCGCTGACGCTTGTGCTGGCCTTCTGGAAAGAGTTCAAGCTGGTCAGCTTCGACCCGGACTTCGCTCGCGCAAATGGCTTCCCGGTCACGGCTCTGGAAGGGGTGCTCACGATCCTCGTGGCGCTGGCGATTGTGGTGGGATTGCAGCTTGTCGGTGTGGTGCTGATGGTCGCGCTGCTGATTGCCCCTGCCGCAGCGGCGCGACAATGGACCGACCGGCTGAGCGTGATGGTGCTGCTATCGGCCCTGATCGGGGCGGCATCGGGCGCGGGCGGCGCGCTGGTCAGCGCCAGCATGCGCGGGCTGGCCACCGGGCCGGTCGTGGTGCTGATCGCCACGGCCATCGTGATCGTCTCGCTGCTGCTGGCCCCGCAGCGCGGGGTCGTCTGGCAGGCCCTCGCCGCACGGCGGGCGCGGGCGCGCATCACCGAGGCGCGCATCCTTGCCGCGATGCAGGGGCTGTCGGCGGCGCATGAGGATGCCCGCTACCCCTCGGAACAGGGGATGCTCGCCGCCGCGCTGGGCAAGGCGCCGTCGCCCCGGCATTTCGCCGAGTTGGAACGGCGCGGCCTGATCCGACCTGTCGAACACCCGCCCGAGACAACGCCGCATTGGGAGTTGACCCGCGCAGGCCGTGCCGAAGCCGCCGCCCGCGCTGGCCGGGAGGGTCCATGATCGCCGCCTTCTTCGAGTCCATCCCTGCCATGATCCTGCTGACCGGCTGCCTGGTCGGGGCCTCGGGCGCGCTGCTGGGATCGTTTCTGGTGCTGCGCGGCAATGCGATGCTGACCGATGCGATCAGCCATTCCATCGTCTTCGGAATCATCGTCGCCTGGCTGCTGACCCGGCAACTCTCGGGCCCGGTGCCGCTGATCGGGGCGGCGCTTGCGGGCGTGCTGACCGTGGTGCTGACCGAGGCCCTGGCACGGTCGCGGCTGGTGCGGATGGACGCCGCGATCGGGCTCGTCTTTCCCGCACTCTTCGCGGCGGGGGGGATCCTGATCTCGCTCTATGCGCGCGATGTGCATATCCATGCCGAGTCGGTCCTGCTGGGCGAGATCGGTTTTGTCTGGCTGAACACGGTCGCCATTCTGGGCCAGCCCGTGCCCGTGGCGGTGGTCACGCTGGGCGCGGTCTTCGCGGTCAATCTGGCCTTCGTGCTGGCCTTCTGGAAAGAGCTGAAACTCGCAAGCTTCGATCCGGGGCTGGCGGCGGCGCTGGGCTTTCTGCCCGGGGTGCTGCATTACGCGATCCTGACGCTGACCAGCGTCACGGCCGTCGCAGCGTTCGATGCGGTGGGTGCGGTGCTGTTCATCGCCTTTGTGATCGTCCCACCGGCGACGGCCTATCTGCTGACGCGCAGGCTGTGGCGCATGGTGGCGCTGGCCGTGGCACTTTCCCTGGCGGCCTGCGTGGTGGGCTACGCGCTGGCGCTGCGCTGGAATGTCTCGATCGCCGGGATGATGGCCAGCATGACCGGCGTGTGGTTCGCCATCGCTCTGCTCGCCGCGCCCGAGCGCGGACTGGTGGCGCAGGCCTTGCAGCGGCGCCGGGCGCGGGTGGAACATGACTGCCGCGCGCTGGTCGCGCATCTCTTCACCCATCAGGACAGTCCCGAGATGGCCGAAGAGAACACCCGCTCGGCGCTGGTCGCGCATCTGGGCTGGACGGCCCCGCGCGCCCGTGCGGCGATCCTGCGCGCGCATGACCGGGCGCTGATCGAGCGGCGCGACGGGCTGCTTGCGCTCAGCGCCAAGGGCGAGGCCGAGGCGCGCGCAATTTTCGGCACGGCAGCCGGGTTGGCGCGCTGAGAGGGGCCGCCCCCGCGCTTGCGCTACACCGCCGGGTCGCGGGCGGCTGCCGAAATCACGCGGCTTTCCACTTGATCGAGCAGCCCATCGACGGCACCTGCTCGCGCGGCCCCTGGCCCGTCTCGACGATCTGGCGCATCGCGTCCAGCAACTCGCGGGGCGCATCTTCGGGCGCTGGCGCGCGCCCCGAGGCATCCAGCCGGCCGCGATACTGCAACTCGCCTCCCGCGTTCAGCCCGAAGAAATCGGGCGTGCAGGCCGCCCCCCAGGCGCGCGCGACCTCCTGACTCTCGTCGTGCAGATAGGGGAAAGGGAAGTCATGCGTCTCGGCCATCTCGCGCATCTTGTCGAAGCTGTCATCGGGATGGGTGGTGGCGTCGTTCGAGCAGATCGCGGCCACGCCGACCCCGATGTCCTGCAACGCGCGCGCATCGCGCAGGATGCGGTCGAGCACGGCCAGCACATAGGGGCAGTGGTTGCAGATGAACATGATCAGCGTGCCGCGCGGGCCCGACAGATCGGACAGGCTGTAGGTCTTGCCATCGGTCGCAGGAAGCGAGAAACCGGGGGCCTTCCAGCCGAAATCGCAGACAGGGGGGGTCGCCATGATCGTCTCCTCTCGGTTGGGGGGCGGTCAGACAAGCGTGCCTTCTGCCGCCGCGCGGATCTCGCGGATATTCGCGCCATAGGCACCGGGGCTGTCGGCACTGCCGCCACGGAACACGGCCGAGCCCGCGACCAGAACATCCGCACCGGCGCGGGCCACCAGCGGCGCGGTCTGGGGCGTCACCCCGCCATCGACCTGCAAGTGGATGGGCCGGTCGCCGATCAGCTCGCGCAGGCGGTGCAGCTTCTCGGTCATCTCAAGGAAGCTCTGCCCGCCGAAACCGGGATTGACCGTCATCACGCAGACCAGATCGCAGAGGTCCAGCACATGCGCCACCGTCTCGGCCGGGGTTCCGGGGTTGATCGCCACACCCGCGCGCATCCCTGCGCCCCGGATCGCCTGAAGCGTGCGGTGGATGTGCGGGCCGGCCTCGACATGCGCGGTCAGGATATCGGCGCCGGCCTTGGCGTAGGCGTCGATGTAAGGATCCACCGGTGCGATCATCAGATGCACATCCATCACAGTTGTCACATGCCGGCGAAAGGCCGCGACAGCGGGCGGGCCGAAGGTCAGGTTGGGCACGAAATGCCCGTCCATGACGTCGACATGCACCCAGTCGGCGCCCTGCGCCTCGACCGCGCGGATCTCGCGCCCGAAATCCGCGAAATCGGCAGACAGGATCGACGGTGCGATCTTGATCCGGCGGTCAAAGCTCATGCCACTGCTCCCCTTGCGCGCACCCCTGCCTTACCCGCGCCGGGGCAGCCACTGCAAGCCCCGCTCGGCCTAGAGATGCGCGCCCATCGCGGCAGCCGTGTCGAGCATCCGGCAGGAGAAGCCCCATTCGTTGTCGTACCACGACAGCACGCGCACCATCCGCCCCTTCAGCACCTTTGTCTGTTCCGTGTGAAAGACCGAGGAATGCTCGTCGTGATTGAAATCCGACGAGACGTTCTTGAGGTCGGTATAGCCCAGAATGCCCTTCATCGGCCCGTCGGCAGCGGCGCGGATCGCCGCGTTGATTTCGTCGGCACTCGTGTCGCGCGCCGCCTCGAAGGTCAGGTCCACGACCGAGACATTGGGCGTCGGCACCCGGATCGCAACCCCGTCGAGTTTGCCGGCGAGTTCGGGCATCACCAGCCCCACCGCTTTGGCCGCGCCGGTCGAGGTCGGGATCATGCTCAGTGCCGCCGCCCGCGCGCGATAGAGGTCCTTGTGCATCGTGTCCAGCGTCGGCTGGTCGCCAGTGTAGCTGTGGATCGTGGTCATGAAGCCACGCGAAATGCCGATACTGTCATGCAGCACCTTGGCCACCGGCGCGAGGCAGTTGGTCGTGCACGATGCGTTAGAGACCACGAGGTCCGCATCGGTCAAGACCGCCTCATTCACGCCGTAGACCACAGTCTTGTCAGCGCCCGACGCCGGAGCCGAGACCAGCACCCGCTTGGACCCGTTCTTCAGGTGCAGCGCGGCCTTGTCGCGCGAGTTGAAGATGCCGGTGCATTCCAGCGCGATATCGACGTCGTCCCAAGGCAGTTCCTCGGGGTTGCGGATCGCGGTTACGCGCACCTTGCCGCGCCCGGCGTCGATCCAGTCCTCGCCCGATGTCACCTTGCCGGGGAACCGCCCATGGACCGAATCGAATTGCAGCAGATGCGCGTTGTAGTCCACCGGACCCAGATCGTTGATCGCCACGATCTCGACATCCGAGCGATCAAGCTCGATGAGCGCGCGCAGCACGTTGCGGCCGATGCGGCCAAAGCCGTTGATGGCAAGCTTGACGGTCATGTGAAATCTCCCTCTCGATCTGGCAGCGCATGTGTCGTTTCACTTATGCGGCCTTGTTACCGCTAACAAGCCATGCGAGGCAATGGCGGGTTTCAATCCGTGATGCAGGATAAGGACGCAAGCCGCTCAGGGCAACAGGTCGAGCAGCGTGCGCAGATGGTCTGCCTCGCAGGCGGGCTTGTCGTCGCGCAGCCGGGCGATGCGCGGGAACCGCATCGCCACGCCCGATTTGTGCCGGGTAGAGCGGTTCAGCCCCTCGAACGCCACCTCGACCCCCTTTGTCGGGGCGACCGCGCGCACCGGGCCGAATCGGTCAACCGTGTTGTTGCGCACGAAACGGTCCAGATCGCGCAACTCGGCATCGGTGAAGCCGAAATAGGCCTTGCCCACGGGCACAAGCTGGTCACCATCCCACAGCCCGAAGGTGAAATCCGAGTAATAGCCCGACCGCTTGCCATGCCCGCGTTGTGCATAAAGCAGCACCGCGTCCACCCGCATCGGGTCGCGTTTCCACTTGAACCAGTGGCCCTTGATCCGCCCGGCCAGATAGGGGCTGGCGCGGTGCTTGATCATCAGCCCCTCGATCACGGCGGC
>PXES01000062.1 GCA_003564655.1 Paracoccaceae bacterium | reverse complement strand
TAATTCGCTCTGTTGATATACCTTCGCTGTTTAACTGTGCAATCAAATCAGACACCTGCTGCAGGGAGCTATTGAGCCACGGTTCATTTTTTTCAACGGGATCGGTAAACGGATATGGGTACCATGTATGAGAGTCGGCCTGAGGAGCCAGGTAACGAACATCCGGCTGGGCAAATTCATCACTCAGCGAAAGTATTCCCTTAGCGGATGCACCCCGGCCATGCAGCATAATCATGGCTGCCTTTGCTCGTGTTGCAGGAGCTCCGCTCTCAGCTACAGATTGCCGCTGATGAGGTCCCGATACCGGATTGTTTGAGTTAATTCTAAAAAGTGACATTTTTGATTATATACGTTCTGGATCACCTCTTACACATAGTGATCTCAGGTTTAGATTTTAGTTATCTCGTCATTTAAATATGCTTGCATATTCCCCTGTATG
Source organism: Paracoccaceae bacterium (assembly GCA_003564655.1). GTDB lineage: Bacteria > Pseudomonadota > Alphaproteobacteria > Rhodobacterales > Rhodobacteraceae > Roseinatronobacter. The sequence continues at coordinate 2,605 of PXES01000062.1, read as the reverse complement.
TGGCTGGTAATATTATCGTTACCTTTTCACCACATCTTGCAGGGTTTCATCTCTTTCAATAATGGATTTAGCGAATGGACAAAGCGGAATGAGTCTTTTTCCATTTTTCCGGGCATAATCCACAATATGCTCAACCAGTTTTCTGCCAATATTTTGGCCCTTAAACTCATCCGACACCTCAGTGTGATCAACAATTAATTGAGTATTGCCAAGTTTTGAATAAGTGATTTTGGCCAAAGATTTATCGTTTTTTTCGATGTAGAACTCACCTTTTGTATCACCGTTTTTATGTTGAATATTCATCAGAAAATTATTTGTGGGTTTATGTGTTCAATTTTTTTTTAATATTCTTTTTTCAAGAGAATGACGATCCCAATTACCCAGTTCGGCCGCAGCTTCGTACGTTGACTGAAGAAAATCGATAAGCACCGCATCGGGATTTTCAGAAGCTTGAACAGCTTTATATGGCAGAATATATTCACCCAGGTCATTATGATAATATGCAGAATCGGGTTTAACATCAGCCGCATTGTAACCATCAGGCGCAGGGTATGCATACGAATAAAATGCCGGCTCACCCAAACCCGGTCCGGCCCAAAAGCCTGCACTTGACAATTCGTGCGAATAGGCCTCTTCCATCACCCAATCGGCACAATTGGGTGCTCCGCCCGGATGTTTGGGTGCCGTTCTGCCTGAAAATCGTGTAACGGCAAGATCAAAAGCGCCCCAGAAAAAATGTACAGGACTAACCTTTCCGATAAATTCGGCCCGAAACTCTGTAAACACCCGGTTAATCTGTACCAATGCTTTCCAGAAGCGCTTAACGGCATCGGCGTCATAGCTTGCATGAACGGTATCCTCTTCAAACGGAATCGCTGTTTCCACTTCCACTGGCCGGGTAAAGATGTTCACCTCAATTCCAAGCTCGCTGAGTGACTGCATAGTTTTATCATAAAAATCGGCAACAGACATCGGTTCAAGATCGAACGTTTTTTGATTGCCATTTGAAGTGATAATCACCAACTTGTGGTCTATAAAATTGAAATCGATTTCGAATTTAAACCCTTTATGAGAAATAGGCGAAGTGGTTAAGCCACTCGATGTAACATACAGTGTGGAGCCCCAGGAATGATTAATCCACGGCGATAGCTCAAGCCGAATCTTACCTATAATTTGACTCCACATATGTACTGTAGTCAATGTGTCTTCCCACTTGCCAGGTTCAGGCAGTTCAGGCCAGTGGTTCGATTTACTTGTTTTGGATGATATCATCACTTCCTCCGGTTCTTAGATTACATGATTGGATTAACAATTTAATAGAAAGCTAAGTGGTTGTCGATTCTTGTTATTTTTAGTTTAATATTAAAATGTTTGATGTTGAAATTAAAGTAAAAAATTCTATTCCAAAATCAAAATGGTTACCATTTCAATCTCAGTTCGATTAATAATGTTTTGTTTAAGTGTTAAGAAGCGGCTGATTTTGTCCAAATGAGCATCACCCCGTACTTGATACAGGATCTCACATCGTTGATATTGTTGGGAGATCCCGGATCGAAGTCCGGGATGACTGTACTTATGACAATATTCCTTGTCGAATGCTCTTTTGGACAGTATCAGTCGATTTTTACTCGATTTTTTAAATCGAACTCAGATTACGAGAATTATTGACCGGGCTAATCTACTACAAACGATACAAAAAGCTAAAGCCAGTCGATTTTTGCAGCCGCTGGTGATTCAATATCCACATACTGCTCAAATATTTCACTCAAAGATGAATCCTTCTGAAGCTCTCTGCGTTTGGCCGAGTCGAGGTAAGCAAGAATTTCGCCTTTATGCAGAATGGCAATATCATCACAGAGATTTTCTACTACTTCCAGAATGTGGCTGGTTATAAAAATAGTGGTTTCTCTCTCTTTTAGCTTTCGCAGTATCGTTTTCATTCGTCCAATAGAGATTACATCCACACTTTCGAATGGCTCATCAAGAAATAGAATTTTGGGCTGAACCAGGATAGCCGCACAAAATGCGAGCTTTTTTCTGCTGCCCGAAGAAAGCTGCCGGGCCTTTACATGCCGGAACTCTTCAATCTCGAAATAAGAAAATAATGAATCAATTTTCTGATCCAGCTGTTCGCGGTCCACTTCATACATCCTACAAATATAGTTCACAAATTCAATGCTGGTAAAATTTTCAAAAAGCAGCGGCGGCTGCAGAACCGAGGCGATCTCTTTTTTTATCCGGAGCTCATTTTCGCGATTCATCTCCATTCCGTTCATCAGAATCTGGCCTTCATCAAAATTCAGGAGACCGGTCAAAATACCAATCAACGTACTTTTACCTGCTCCGTTCGGGCCAATTAAACCAAATATTGTTCCGGCTGGTACATCGAGTGCAAGCTGTTTCAAAACAGGATCGCGGCTGTACGATTTAGTAAGATTGCTGATCGTCAGAGCTCGTTCCATAATTTGGGGACTACGTGGGTTTTAAAAAGAGGTTTTATTTTACTGATACGACTGATAAAAAAGTAGACAAGAGCAATATCTACAGTTGCTAATAAGAGTATATGTATCCATTGAAACTGGTCGAAGACAAGAAAAGAAACCAG
>PXES01000364.1 GCA_003564655.1 Paracoccaceae bacterium | reverse complement strand
CTCATGCAAAAGCTTAGAAAGCTTTTCCGAATTTCTCTTATCTAATGCTGCGTCAACCTCATCCAGTATATAGAAGGAAGCTGGCTCATGCTCCTGAATGGAAAATATAAAGGCAAGAGCAGTTAATGTTTTTTCTCCTCCTGAAAGGCTTCTTATATCAAGATACTTTTTGCCTGAGATCCTTACTTTTATTAATAGCCCATTATTAAAAAGGTCTTTAGCATCTTCTATTTCTAGGAAAGTCTGTCCTTTTGATGAAAGCATTGAGAATATTCTCCTGAAATTCTCGTTTATTACATTGAATGTCTTCATGAAAAGCTCTTTTTTCTTGCTTTCAATCTCATTCATCATGACCAATATGTCTTCCCGTTCAGAGCTTAGCTTCTCTTTCTTTTCCATAAGAAGTTTATACTCTTTATCTGCCTGCTCATAAACTTCAAGAGCTCTCATATTAACAGCTCCTATATCATTAACCATTTTTTCAAATTGCCATATTTCCCTTTTTATCTGCTCTTGTGACTTGTTCTTGAAAAGCTTTACACCCTCGTACTCCTTAAATTCCTCATTCAAACCAGCAAGCTCGGCATTAATCCTAGCCTTGTCTAAAGACACTACATTAACTTTCTTTTCTAGTTCCCTGCTTTTTTCCTGCTTGCCATCGATATTGTTTTCTGTTTTTGAAATTTCCTCATTTATCTTGTCTCGCTTTGCGAACAATGCCTTGAATTTGGATCTGAACTTATCCTGCTCTTGTTCCTTGTTCTTAAGGTCTTTTTCCTGCAGCTTTATTTTTTCCTTCAATATTTTTACCTCTTCACTGAAATCATTCATTTCCTTATCATGTTGCTTTAATATCTCAAGGGATTTTTTCTGTTCAGGGCCCAATAAATCCTCAATCTGCATATCGACATTTTTTATATTGGCCTTTGCTTCGGTTATCTCTTCCTTCAATTGTGTTTTTTTCTCCTCAAATGTATTAAGCTCTGCTATAATGCTAGGGTTTCGCATCATGCTTATTTTCTCCCTTAGTTTCTGTTTCTCTATTTTCAAATCAGCAAGCTTTACATTTTTACGGGTTATCTCACTTTGATTTTCTTGAATATCAGAATCCAGCTTCTTTATATCTTCTTTCAAACCATCTTTCAGTTTCTTTGAAACCTCCAGGTCTTCGGAACCTAAGTGGAGGCTTTTTTCAGCCTTTATTATATCACCGTCAAGGCTTGCTTTAAACTTCCTTAACTCAGTAATTTTTTCTTCGTTTTCAGCCCTTTGAGAACCTATATTATGAATAACCGCATTCAAATCAGAAACCTCTTTTTCTAATTTTTCTATCTCTTCCTTTACACCCTTTTCCTGAAATCCGGTTCCTGAGGACTTTGTCTTATAGCCCCCATGCATAGCTCCGCTTGTTTCTGCAAGGTCCCCATCGAGAGTAACCATTCTTGCGTTCCCAATGCCTATTCTCCTAGCGACATCTATACTCTCAACAACCAAAGTATTTCCAAAAACATAAGAGAAAGCCTTTGTAAATTTTGACTCATAGCTTATTAAATCTATAGCAAACCCCCTGACACCTCTTGAATCAGCCAATCTTTGCAGCTCTGCTGTCTTTGGAATCTGTTTCATCTTGCTCAACGGCAAAAAGGTAGCGATGCCCAGCCTGTTTTCTTTCAAATATTTTATACAGTCAGCTGCAACTTTATCATTTTCAACAACAATGCTCCTTACCCTTGATCCTGCAGAAGCCTCCAAAGCTGTACTGTATTCGCTGTTAACACTTCCCAATTCAGATATAGTTCCATAGATTCCCTTAATCTTGTTCTTCTGCTGGAGTATTTTCTGTACAGCAGTCCCTCCTGCAATTTTCTCCCTTATTGAGATATTTCTTGCATTAAGCTTTGCCAAATCTTCATTTGCCTTGTTAAGCTTGCCTTTGGCATTAGCAAGCTGGGCCGCAAACGATGAATCATCATTAAGCCTTGTATTTAATTCAAGAGTTGCTTTTTTAAAATCCTCTTTTTTCTTTTTCAAAGACTCTATTTCTTTTTTATGCTCTTTTTCAACTATATTTACTTTCTCAATCTTTTCATCTATACTCTCAATCTTGTATTCAAGCTTATCTTTATCTCTTATCAAATTCTGCTGATCTTCCCTTAATTTGTGTATTTCTTCCTGAAGGGATTCAGCTTCCTGGTCAATATTTTGTATATCAAGTTCTATACTTGAGCTGGTGTCTAGCTTGTGCTTTTTCTTGAATTCCTCTATAGTTTTCTCCAGTTTTTTAAGCTCTGCTTCGTCTTTTCTGAGCTTTGATTCAGTATCGCTCTTATCTTCAGCAATCTTTCTTGTCTTTTCCTTGACCTCTACAAGGCTTCTTTCCAGCTGGTTTTTTCTCTGCTCTATTTTAACGAGTTCATTTTGGCAGTGTCCTATTCTGTTTTTATTTGTCCCTATATCTATATTCAGCTTCTCAATTTCTTTCTGTACAGCAATCTGGTCTTTATCTCCCTTTTCCTCAACTTCCTTATTTATATCCTTTATAATCTCTTTTTTTTCCTCGAGACTTTCTTTCAAATTCTTAATCTCTTCTTCGTATTTTTTTATTTTTTGGCTTTGCTCCTGCAGGTTTTTCTCAACCTTGGAAAGCTCTTCTTTTCTTGCCCTTATTTTTATATCAAGCAAAGAGGCCTTGTTCTCCTTTATTTTGTCGCTCATCTCTTTGTATTTCAGGGCCTGATTCCTGTCCCTCTTAAGCTCCTTCAAGTAAGCTTCTTTTTCTGACATTATTATTCCTGCTTCATTAAGCTTCTGCTCAACCTTATCAAGCTCTTTCATCGCTTTGTTCTTTTTTTCCTCATATATACCTATGCCAGATATCTCTTCTATTATCTCCCTTCTTTTTGCGGGCGACATCTCAACAAACCTCACGATATCTCCTTGAAGAATTATATTATAGCCATCTGGGTCTATTCTGGAAACGGACAGGAGTTCCAAAACCTGTTGCCTTGTTCTTGTCTTGCTGTTTATTTTATAAACACTCTGGCCG